>CACYNZ010000514.1 GCA_902775835.1 uncultured Eubacteriales bacterium
TGGCATCTCACCTTTCGCTGGAAGATGAGCGTCTGCTGCCACCATACCTGCGGGAAAATGAGCCTGCTCCTCAGCAGCATACCTACGGAACACTTTCCCTGAACCGGAAAAGCCGATGCTGGGTAGTCAAAGGCGATCCTTCCGTGACGGAAATGTGCAAACGTCTCTTTCCCGGCTCCGTGGGAAGCAAACGTGGAGAAGCCCGATTCTCCCTTCACAGGCGCTCCATAGAAGATCTCTGCTGGTTAATGATGCGGTTTCCGCTCACTGTTCGCATGGCAGATCTGACAGTATGGAACGAAGCCGTTGCCAAAGCACGTGCCCACGCAAGAATACTGGCAGTCCGGGAACAGAGCGCATTGCCATCAACACCGTCCAAGAGTGATTTCTGTGGTGAACTGATGGATTTCCAGAAAGAAGGGTTTTCCTTTCTTCTGTTGCACGACCGGTGTCTGCTCGCTGATGAGATGGGGCTTGGGAAAACCGTCCAGGCCATCGCATGCATTGCTGAAGTCAAAAGTTTTCCGGTACTCGTCGTACCGCCACCTCATCTGGTGCTGAACTGGGAACACGAACTCCTGCGATTTCTCCGTATTCACGGCACAACGCCCCGTATCCATATCATTCATGGGCTGGCACCATACCCACTCCCCGAAGCCGACGTGTATATCATGCACTATCTGCTTCTGCGGGGATGGAAAAAGGTAATTCCGGCCCTGCCGTTCCGTGTACTTATTCTTGATGAAGTTCAGGAACTCCGGCACAGTGGTACAGAGAAGTATTCCGCCGCCAGTCTTCTTTCAGATCATTGTGACCGTGTCATTGGTCTGAGCGGAACACCGATCTATAATGAAGGAGGAGAAATCTGGAACGTCATCAATATACTGGACTTCCAGTTTCTCGGAAGCTGGGAAAGCTTCTCCAGAGAATGGTGCACCGGGTACGGCAACCGTATTGTAGCAAAGCCGGATATCCTGGGCAGTTATCTGAAGCGGGAAGGCCTCATGTTACGCCGGACTAAAGCAGATGTGCTCAGTGAGCTGCCACCGAAACGCAGGCTCGTCCAGACGCTTGACTGGAATGATGCCATGTACAGGAAACTCATGGAGCCGGTTATTCCGCTCCTGTACCAGTGGAAGAATCCCTCTGAACTCACTGCGGGTCAGCGTTCTCTTCTTGAGCAGAGTATATCCCAGCAGGCACGTCAAGCTACCGGTATTGCAAAAGCGCCCTTTGTCTGTCAGTTTGTCCGTGCCATGCTGGAAGGTGGTGAGCGTGTTCTTCTTTTTGCACATCATCACGCCGTCTTTGATCTCTATATGAAAGAACTGGCTGCTTATCATCCCGGCATGATCACCGGCCGCGAAACCATTCAGGAAAAAGCAGCTGCTGCCGATCGTTTTCTTCAGGATCAGACACGTTTGCTCTGCATTTCCCTGCGCTCGGCCAGTGGCCTGAACCTGCAGCATGCCACCTGCGTCGTTTTTGGTGAGCTTGACTGGTCTCCTGCCGTCCATGCGCAGGCTGAAGACCGTGCACACCGGATCGGTCAGACAGACTCACTGCTGTGCTACTATCTGGTTTCACCCGGTGGATCTGATGCCCTGATGCAGGAAGCACTTGGCCTCAAAGTCAGTCAGTTTATCAGTCTGATGGGCGATGTTCCCCTGTCTCAGGAGCAGGTCATGGAGAATGCAAGCTATGCCCGCAGGCATGTACAGGAACTCATCAGTATGCTGCCGGAATCCGGGTCCTAAAAACCGCACTGCAATGTATCTCTGCAGTGCGGTTGTCTGTTCTTTGGATGTCCTTTGCTTTATCGCAGTGATTAGACTGTCTGTTTTTTCAGCATTACCGTTTCCATAACGCCAGGTCTCAGGCAGCATATCTTACCCGGATACTTGGCATCCAGATAATCCTCGAATGCATCCGGATCACCCGGGTTGTCCGCAAACATATCCCAGTGGCCCGGAATCACCGCACCAGGCTCAAGCTCGCCCGCCAGGTCCGCAGCTTCCTGATATGTCATGTTTCCAATACAGTTTCTCCGGTAACGCACTCCATCCCTGCCATTGATCGGCAGGATTGCCAGATCCATCCTGCCTGCGGCCTGAAGTTTTGCCAGCATTCCTTCATACCGGAGTGTATCCCCGGCATGATAAACTCGCAGTCCGTTTCCCTCTATTATATACTGAAGGCATGGATACAACCCGGTCTCCGGATCCCGCGAAAGGAACTCATGCGCGGCAGCCAATGCATGAATGCGTACATCTTTCACACAGATGGTTTCGCCATCATTCATTCCAAGCAGTCGTTGCGATTCCAGACAGTCTTCCAGCAGGGATGCCGTATGCAATCTTGGATAGACAAAGACCGAACCAGGGCAGTTTTTGCCCCATATCTGCCAGGATTCAT
>CACYNZ010000515.1 GCA_902775835.1 uncultured Eubacteriales bacterium
GGGCAAAAGTCCGGATTACTTCTATACGCCGCTTGGGTCCCTCACCGTCACCGACGGCGAGGTGTTCCGCGTCCTGGAGGGCGTGCCCTATATCGGGCTTACGCTGGAAAATGACGGCATGCACATGTACCACGGCGTGGATCCGGAGGAACTGCTGGAAAAGCATGAGGTGATTCAGACCTGGTCGTTTTTCCCCCAGTGCTGCCTGATCGAGGACGGCATGCTTGTGCTGGAGCCGGACTGGAAGTTTGCCCGGGAAGAGAACAAGCGCACGATCCTGTGCGCTCTTGGCGAAGGGAAACTCGGCATATTCACGGTGACGGGCAAGACCAGTGCGGGCATGAGCCTGTATGCGGCGGCGGATTTCCTCATGGAACAGGTCAAGCCGGAATGGGCGTTCAATCTTGACGGCGGTCCGAGTCACGCGCTGCTGGTGCGCCCGGAAAGCGGCAAGCCGCTGAAGACGGTCAGCGGCAATGTATGTGATGATCTGGATATCATGGCGTTTACGGAATGAGGTGAGAGGAAACGTGCGGGAAAGGATCAATATGCGCAAGACGGTGACATTCGCCGTGATCATCAATGCGCTGCAGGCCGGCATGATGCTTTTTCTTCTGATCTATCTTCTGGTGTTCCGCAGCGATGAGGGCGTAAGTCCCCTGATGATCCTGGTCATCGGCGCGGCAGTGGTGGTTTCCCTGGGCGCGGTGCTGGACATCCGGGACGCGCTCACGGCCAGGGGCATGGTCAATACCATGGAAGCCATGGAGAAGTCCATGGGCGACATGGAGACGCTGAACAATACGCTCAGGGCCCAGCGGCATGACTTCCTCAACCATCTGCAGGTGGTCTATACGCTCATGGAAATGGAAGAGTACGGGGAAGCCAATGCTTACATCGAAAAGGTGTACGGGGATATTACCAGCCTCAGCCGGGTCATGAAAACGGCGAACCCGGCCATCAACGCCCTGCTGCGGGTCAAGCTGGCATCCTGCGAGAAACAGCAGATCCGGGTGGACCTGGAGATCCGGAGCGCCTGGAAGGACCTGCCCATGCCCGGCTGGGAGATGTGCAAGGTACTGTCCAATCTGATTGACAATGCGGCGGATGCGCTGGCGGAAGTGGAAAACAGGAACCTGCGCATTGAGCTGAAGGAAGATCTGCACGCATACCGCTTCAGGATTGAAAACAACGGCCCTATGATTCCGGTGGCGCAGCAGAAGAACATTTTTCACGCGGGCGTGACGAGCAAGGCCAGGGGGCACGGCATGGGCCTGTTTATCGTCAGGAACACGCTGAAGAATTACGGCGGGGATATCCAGGTGGAGTCCGTGCCGGGGTGTACGGCGTTTGAGGGATATGTGCCCAGGGGAAGCCTGCAGCGGCCCGCGGATGCGGACGTGGAAGTGCTGAAGGAGGGCCTGGTGATCGGCGGTGTGGACCGCCAGGGAACTGCCTTTGATGCACCGGAAAAGCTGAGCCGGCAAAACGGCGGGACCGGATTGGAAGCTGACACGATGCCGCGCATCTATGCGATCAGAAGCGGCAGCCAGACAGTAGTGAACCTTCCGATGAATGATGAATATACGATCCGGATCCGGACTTACGGGCCGGAAACCGTGCTGTATTACGATGTCATCTGCTCACCTTTCACGACCTTCGGACACAGCGATAAAATGTATGCCTATTCCTCGGGCGCAGGCGTAAGAGAGATAGTTGCCTCTTATGCGGAGCCGCTTTCCCCGCTGAGACTGCCGGATGGAAAAACAGCACCGGTCCAGAGCTTTTCCTTCTCGTATTCCCCGACGGTGCTGATGACCGATATGGCAGTGACGGCAGATCACATCAGCATATCGGATTTGCTGAAGATCATTCTGTATGCCTTCCTGTTTACCGAGGCGGTGGCAGTGATCTGCCTGGTCATCTACCTGCTTCACAGAAAAGGCAGACGCATGGGCGTACAGTATTCGGAAATGTATATCATTGTACCGCATATTCTGTTAAGTATTCTTTTTAGCCTGCTGACGCAGCTTTTCACGGTCAATATTTTCTCGATAGGGATTGTCCGTGCATTTTTCGCGTGCCTTGCCGTGTTCATGCTGTTCCTGCTTGCACTCAGAGGGACGCTTCGTGACCGCTGCCGCAGAAACTGGATCATTACAGGCTTTCTGCTTGTCGTGAGCATTGCCAATATCCTGATTTACAGGCAAAAAGATCTGATCCGTGAAACTGGCCAGAATTTCCTTATCTACAGCATCGCCATGATAGCCCTCATGGCGCTTGCCGTCAGTACGTTTTACAGAAAACAGCGGGAGTATATGAAGGACCCGGTCAGAAACCCGACGCGCGTGTATTGACAGGCATAGACGGGAAATCTATAATAAGCATGCGCTTCAGTGAACGGAGCAAATA
>CACYNZ010000516.1 GCA_902775835.1 uncultured Eubacteriales bacterium
CGCAGCAGATTCAGAACCTGTGCCTGTACGGAAACATCCAGGCTGCTCAACGGCTCATCCAGCAGAATGACATCCGGCTTCGCCGCCAGCGCCCGGGCAATGCAGATACGCTGCAGCTGTCCGCCGCTGAAATGCCGGCCCTTTTTCTGCAGATCTTCCGGCGGCAGTCCGACTTGCTGCATCAGTGCACGCATCCGTTCCATCTTTGCTTCGCCGCGCAGATTTGTAAAGCTCTCAAGCGGCTCAGAGAGAATATCCGCTGCTGTATACCGCGGATCAACAGCATCCAGCGAATCCTGGAACACCATCTGAATTCTGGGCCGCCAGTCTCCGTCCTTCCCGGGGCCAATTTTCTTTCCGTCCAGCGCCACAAATCCGCTGTCCGGCAATTCAATGCCGCAGAGTATCCGGCAAAGTGTGCTCTTGCCGCATCCGCTCTCTCCAACAATGCCAAGGCATTGTCTGCGTTCGAGGGAAAAGGTCACATCGTCTAGCGCCTGCACACTTCTTGCGGTTGAAAACAACCGTTTGGAGACATATTTTTTGGATAGATGATTTGCTTCTAGAATCGGCATTGTTTATAAGCTCCTTCTGCAGCGGCACTTTCTTCCACCGATTGTAACCGCTGACATATCGTATTCCTCACACGCATGCTCGCACATCGGGCAGCGCGGCGCGAACGGGCATCCGACCTTCGGACGATTCCGCAGCGTGGGAGGTATGCCCTTCAGGACCGGCAGAACCTCTTTGCAATAAGACGGTGTAGCGCTGATCAGTGCGCGGGTATAGGGATGCTGCGGATGTTCCATGATCTCATGAACCGAGCCGGTTTCCACAATATACCCGCCATACATAACGGCAATCTCGTCAGCAATATAGCTGACCGCTTTCAAATCGTGCGAGATAAACAGGATTGCACTTCCCGAGCCCTTAAGTTCTCCCAGCAGGCGGATAATCTCATACTGCACAGTGCGATCCAATGCCGTCGTCGGCTCATCCGCAATCAGCAGCTTGGGCTGATTCATGACAGCAATGGCAATCATGATGCGCTGCAGCATTCCTCCGCTGCACTCAAAGGGGTAGCTCTTCAGAACCTGCTTCGGATCCCGAATGTGAATACGTTCCAAGAGCGGTATGGCAATCTGATCGACGTCTGCACCTTTCTTTCCGTGCGCTTCTCTGGTTTCCTGAAAGTGTTCACGGATTGTAAACAGTGGGTCAAATGCGCTCATGGGATTTTGCATTACGAAGCAGATATCCTCTCCCCGCAAACGGCGCATGTCATCTTCATTCCCAAGCGGAACTGGTACTCCATCCATGGATACACTGCCGGAAACCTGCCAATCAGGAGGACGATGGACGCCTGCAATGGAGAGTCCTGTAACAGACTTTCCGCTGCCGCTTTCTCCAATCAGCCCCAACAAGTGTCCGGAAGGAATCCGAAAAGAGAGGTCCCGCACAACCGGCAGCATTTCGCCACTGTCTGCAAGATCTACGTTGAAATTTTGTACTTCAACCATGATTTCCCTCCGACATCTTAATTTTCATCCACGCGTGCGCGCAGATTCTCGCCCAAAACATTCAGGCTCAGAACCGACACACACACCATCAGGCTCGGCCAGAGAAGCGGGCCCATCGTCTGACGAATGACTTCACATCCTTCTTTAATCATGACACCCCATTCCGGCGTTGGCGGCGTAACGCCGATTCCCAGATAGGAAAAGCCGGACAGGCCTACGATGGTAGAGCCGATATCCATGGTATAAAGCGCCAGCATCTGAGAAAAAATATTCGGCAGAATATGCTTGGCTATAATCTTGATGGAGCTGGTTCCACTGACTCTGGCCGCCGTAATATAATTGTGTTCCCGCAGACTGATTGTCATGCTGCGGGTAATGCGGGCATACCAAACCCAGTGTACCATCAGCATTGCCAGAACAATCTGATATGTACCTCCGCCCATGATGCCTACCAGAACCAGCACCAGAATCAGCTGGGGAAAGGACATCAGTGCATCCACGATCCGCATAATCACCACATCCAGCGCACCGCCGACATAGCCGGAAATAACGCCGATCAGGATTCCAAGCGCAACGCCAATGGTGCTAATCAGGACAGAAAAGCCAATCGAGGTTCTAATACCATACAGGCAGCGGGAGAAAATACACCGTCCAAGTTTGTCGGTTCCCATAGGAAACATCCTGCTGGGCCCCTCCAATTGATGTGCAAGATCAACTTCCAAGGGATCATTGGGCGCAAGCTGTTTGCAAAAAATGCCCGCCAGACACAAGAGTCCTAAAATAATAATCGGAATAACAAGCCCGAGCGTTTTCGCCCAGCGTTTCTTCGCCTTCGGAGGTTTCAATTTTCTCATGCCGACGCTCCCAAACGAATACGAGGATCCAAAATG
>CACYNZ010000517.1 GCA_902775835.1 uncultured Eubacteriales bacterium
AGCTTCCCATGATCTATGCCGGTGTGGCGCCCGGGGAACGGAAAAGGCGTGCAAGGGAAATGCTGGAACGGGTGGGGCTTTCCGACCGTATGCATCATATGCCCAATCAGCTTTCCGGCGGTCAGCAGCAGCGTGTGGCCATTGCCCGTGCTCTGGTGGGAAACCCCGCGCTGCTGCTTGCGGACGAACCCACCGGTGCCCTGGATCAGAAGACGGGGCGACAGGTCATGGAACTGCTTGATGAACTGAATCGGGAAGGCCGCACCATTGTCATGATCACGCACGATATGAACATTGCCGCCTATGCCGGACGGGTGGTGCATATCATTGACGGTGAGCTGACGGAAGGAGGAATGGCAAGTGCTTAAGGGCATCCAGCAGACGCTGGTAATGATCCGGGAGTGCTTCACCATGTCCCTGAACAATATCTGGGGGAACAAGGTGCGGTCATTCCTGACGGTGCTTGGCATCCTGATCGGTGTGACCGCAGTGATTGCGCTGATCACCACCGTATCCGGCTTTTCCGGAACGCTGTCCTCGTCCTTCAGGAGCATGGGCGCCGGCACGCTGTCGGTATCTGCCACAGGCAGTGATCTGAAGACCGGCATGACAGCGGAGGACCTCGGGAAACTGACCCAGATGGATGAAGTGGACGGTGTCACGCCGAACGTGTCCCTGAGAAGCCGGGTATCCAGGGGCGGCACCTATAAGTCTAATGTATCCATCTCCGGGAAAAACGCCTATTATTTCCTGCGCAATCCGGATGCTGTGGGCCGCGGCCGGACCATTCATCCCACGGATGAGGAGAACATGACCTTTGTCTGCCTCATCAGCAGCACCATGGTGGAAACATTCTTCTACGGCGAGGACCCGGTGGGCAGCACTCTGTATATCGACGGCATTCCCTTCCTGGTGGCGGGCATTCTGGCGGATGACAGCGGGGAGGCCATTGTGAACCTCATGTCCGGAAGCGCGGATATTGTGATTCCCTATACCACAGCCCTGAAAATGAACAACAGCCGCGATGTGACCAGCTTTGTGGTGTACCTGTCGGACGGCGCGGACTCGGAAAAAGCGTCCACGGCCATTGAGGAAGCCATGGATGTCATGTTCAGCTTTGAGGAGGACTGCTTCACCATTACGGCCATGACGAGCATTGAGGATACCATGAACAGCATGCTGTCCATGGTCAGCACACTCCTGGCCGGCATCGCGTCCATTGCGCTGGTGGTGGGCGGCATCGGGATCATGAACATGATGCTCACCACGGTCACGGAGCGGACTGTGGAAATCGGTCTCAAGAAGGCACTTGGCGCCATTCCGTGGCAGATCCAGATGCAGTTCCTGATTGAGTCATTCCTGTTGTCCATGATCGGTGGAATTGCGGGTGTGTTCCTGGGACTCATCCTGTCCTTCTCCCTGTGCCGTGTGATCGGCACCACGTTTGTGATTTCCACCGGTGCCATCGTGCTTGGCGTTTCCTTCTCGGCGGCCGTGGGCATTATCTTTGGATGGGCACCGGCACGGAAGGCGAGCAGACTCAATCCCATTGACGCCCTGCGCGCCGCGTAAGACGGGAATGTGTTCCCTTTGAAATATAGGAGGTACTGAATGATGAAAAGAAAGCTGACTGCCCTTATGCTGGCAGCTGCAATGATGCTGTGTTCGGCCTGTGCCATGGCGGATGCCGCCCTGATCACGGGAACGGTGGTCAATGTGCTCCCGGTGACCATGAGCGCGGACCTGGGCGGACGTGTCCGGGAAGTGCTGGTGGATGCCGGTGATGCTGTGCACGCCGGGGATGTGCTGGCGGTCCTGGAGGGAACGGAAGTCTGTGCGCTTCAGGACGGCACGCTTCACTGGTTCGGGGAAACCGGTGACAGCGCGGAGATGGTTACGGAACGCTATGGTGCGGTGGCGTATATTGAACCGGCCAGTGCGCTTACGGTATCCGCATCCACCAAGAACGCGTACAATGAAGAGGAAAACAAGATCATTCATCCCGGGGAGACGGTGTACCTGAAATGCGCCGCGGACGGAAAGCACGGCGGGCGCTGAAACGACGGCGGCGGAGCAGTCCGGCGCCGCCGGTACGGAGGCCGCGGCGGAAAGCAGTCCGGAGGCGGGCGGGACCGGGGCAGGACCGGCTCCCGCTTCGGAGGAAGCGTCGGGCGGGGCCGGAGAGGAAACGCCTGCCGGGACAGAAGCCGCACAGGACGGGAACACTGAAGGGGAGAACGCAGACGGACACGGAGGCGCGGAGGCCGCCCGACCGCTCGGGATGGAGATGGGCGGCTGGAAGACGGACTACACCATGAAGCGCGTCTACCGTGATACGCTGCCCGATGTCATGAAGGCAGAACAGGAAAAACTGAATGCTC
>CACYNZ010000518.1 GCA_902775835.1 uncultured Eubacteriales bacterium
AAGAATTTGCAAAAGAAATAAAATCGATAGTAGGGGAGGACAACTATAAGATATGAAGAAAATAGGAGTATTAACAAGCGGCGGCGATGCACCGGGTATGAATGCGGCAGTCATGGCCATTGCAAAATTTGCGGACCGTTACGGCATGCAGCTCGTCGGCATCAAGCGCGGATACAATGGACTTCTGCGCAAATCAACCAGTCTCTACGATGATATGGAAGAAATGCATCTTGATACGGTGTTGGACATCGCAGACCGCCCCGGTACCTATCTGCGCACGGCGCGCTGCATGGAATTCCTCGATCCCGCATGGCGTGAAATCGCAGCCAATACCCTGCGTGCCATGGAGATTGAAGGTCTGGTGGTCATCGGCGGTGACGGCAGTTTCCACGGTGCTGAGAACCTGTGCAAGCTGGGCATCCACTGCATCGGCATTCCCGGAACGATTGACAACGACCTGCCCTATACGGAAATGACACTGGGCTATGACACAGCCGTCAACGTCTGCGTCAACGCGGTGCGCGCCATCCGCGCGACCTCCAGAAGCCATGACCGCCCTGCTGTGGTTGAAGTCATGGGCCGTCACTGCGGCGACATTGCACTGACGACTGCTGTTTCCACAGGATCTGAAATCGTGCTGGTGCCTGAAGTGCCGTGGCGCGTGGAGGATGTCGCCAAGAGACTGAATCAGCAGCTGGCCAAGGGGAACACCCGTGCCACCATTGTTGTGGCGGAAGGCTGCTGGGAAAGCATGGAACCCTTTGACATGTATACATTCCTGAACAGCCATGGCAAGAAATGCTATGAAGGCGAGCCCATGAGCGCAGTCCGGTTTGCATCCGTCATGAAGAGAATGTGTAATATGGCAGAGGTCCGTGCAACCGTGATCGGCTATACCCAGCGCGGTGCAGAACCGACAGCCAAGGACAGCGCGTTTGCTTTCGAAGCCGGAAGCCTGGCAGTCCGTCTTCTCAGAGACGGCATCAGCAACCAGGTGATCGGTGTGCGCAATGGCAAGGTATATTATCAGGCCATTGATGAAGCACTCCGTGCAGAACGTGAATTTAATCGTCCGCTGTATGAACTGGTAAACAGTCTGTAAGGTCAAAGAACTCCGTGCCTGAAGTACGGAGTCTTTTTTCAAGGAGAAATCATGCATCAGTTTTTTTGTGTAGGAGAAATCCTGCGTCCGCAGGGCGTCCGCGGGGAGGCCAAGGTGCGACCGTATGCTTCAAGAATGGAAGACTTCCTGCAATGGACAACACTGTACCTGGAAGAGCAGGGTGTGTACCGCGCACTGGCTGCGCGTTGCTCCCGGGTCCATGATGGGTTTGCCTATATCACCCTGGAAGGCTGCAGCAGACCGGAGGATGTGGATCGTCTGAGGGGAAGGAAGATCTATATCGACCGTGCGCATGCAGCACCGCTGGAGGAAGGCGAGACGTATATCAGTGACCTGATAGGCTGCCGGGCTGTGGACGAAAACGACCAGGAAATCGGTGTTCTGACGGATGTGCTTCAGCATGGTCCTGTGGACGTCTATGTGTTCAGAACCCCTCGCGGGACCATGATGGCGCCGGCACTGCAGAGAGTATTCCCACAGACCGATGTGGAGCATCAGCTGATCCGGGTTGACCGTGAAAACCTTCAGGAGGTTGCTGTCTTTGAAGATTGATATCCTGACCATCTTTCCGGAAATGTTTGAAAGCGTACTGAATGCCAGTATTCTTGGGCGTGCCAGGGAAAAAGGACTGCTGGAGATCCGCTGCACGGATATCCGGCCTTTTTCTGCGTCCAAGCATAAGAACACGGATGACTATCCGTTTGGTGGCGGTGCCGGTATGGTCATGATGCCTCAGCCGATCATGGATGCCATGCGCTCGGTAACCGGCGGGGACTTCCATGGCAAACGAATCTATATGAGTCCACGGGGCAGCGTACTGACAACCAGGAAAGCCCGGGAGCTTTCCAAAGAGGAGCATCTGGTTCTTCTGTGCGGACACTATGAAGGCGTGGATCAGCGCGTCCTGGATGCCTGCGTGGATGAAGAAATCAGTATAGGAGATTATATTCTCACGGGCGGTGAACTGGCGGCAATGGTCCTGGTGGACTGTGTGTCCCGGTTCATTCCCGGGGTTCTGGGCTCGGAAGAGAGTCCGGAAGAGGAATCCTTTTCAGACGGACTGCTGGAGTATCCGCAGTATACACGGCCGGCGGTATGGGAAGGCGTTCCTGTGCCGGAGGTTCTGCTGTCAGGACATCATGCCAGGATCCAGGCCTGGAGGCGCGAGCAGTCATTGCGCATAACCCAGAAAAACCGGCCGGACCTTCTGAAAACGGCTGAACTGACGGCAAAAGAACGGAAAATGCTGGAGGAAA
>CACYNZ010000519.1 GCA_902775835.1 uncultured Eubacteriales bacterium
GGCGGTGATCCGTCCGGGCATCACGCTGCGCAGCGTGCATGACATTGCCACCCGGATCATCCGTGAGGCGGGGTACGGCGCTTACTTCGGCCACCGTACCAGTCACGGCATCGGTATTGATTTCCATGAGGAACCCTTTGACACGGATTCGCATACGGTGGTGCTGGAGCCGGGCATGTGCTTCTCTGTGGAGCCGGGGATTTATCTTCCCGGTAAGTTCGGCGTGCGCATTGAGGATCTTGTGGCGGTCACGGAGGACGGGTTTGAGCTGCTGAGCCATATGGACCGTTCGCTTACGGTGCTCTGAGCGTGCATATGCCTGGGAGGAAAACGGGATTTCCGGATTCCTCCTTTTTTCATGCCCGGCATAGGGCGGGCACATGCCTTGACAAATGCTGCCGCTTCCTGAAATACTTGTCATGCAGGCACAGGCCGGAGTACAGGAAAAGGGGAGTATGCGATGGCGGACCATGTCATTCCTTTGAAGCTTGAGTGCACCGGGACACAGATCAGTCCACTTCTGTTCGGGCATTTCATTGAGTTTATCGAAAACTGCATTGACGGCGGCGTCCGGGATCCGGGAAGCCGCTTTTCGGACGCGGACGGCATCCGCCGGGATGTGCTGGAAATGGCAAAGGGCCTGGGCCCCGCGCTGCTGCGCTGGCCGGGCGGCACGTTTGCCAATATCTATCACTGGATGGACGCGGTGGGGCCGGCCGGGGAGCGGAAGAAGCGAAGGAACCTCATCTGGGGCGGCGTGGTGGACAACCGGTTCGGAACCGCGGAGTTTGTGAAATACTGCCGCGCTCTCGGGGCTGAGCCCATGCTGTGCGTGAACATGGCCAGCGGAAGCGCGCAGGAGGCGGCGGACTGGGTGGAATACTGCAACGGTGAGCCGGGAACATACTTTGCGGACCTGCGCGTTATGCACGGGTATCCGGAACCCTTTCATGTCCGGTACTGGTGCATCGGCAATGAAAGCTATGCGGAGCCGGACCTGGGCGCGCAGCATGTGCCGGAAAGGTATATAAGCGATGCCTGGGAATTCACCAAGCACATGAAGCTCGTGGATCCGACGCTGAAGATGGTGTATGTGGGGAATCCGTCGGACATGGACTGGAACCGCAGGATTCTGGAATCCCTGGCCCCGGTATGTGATTATCTGTCCGTCCATTACTACGCCGGGGAGGATGCGCGGGGCATGTATGCGCCCTTTGCGTCACTGGCGGGCTTCCGCGAGGACCTGGAAAACGTGATGTCCGTGGTCCGGACGGCGTCCGAAGCGTCGAAGCCGCTGAGCCAGTGGTACCGGTTTCCGGGCCGGGAGGGGGAAATCCGTCTGGCAGTGGATGAGTGGAATATCTGGAACAGCGCGTATCAGGGCGAGAACAACCGGTACGGGCTGAAAATGATCTATACCTGGCGGGACGCGCTGTGGACGGCCTGCATGATGAATACGCTGGCCGTGCATGCCCGGGATATCGGGATGGCCAATCTGGCCCAGATGGTGAACGTGCTTTCGCCGATTGTCGCCGGGGAAAACGGATGCTTCCCGCAGACCACCTATCCCGTGCTGAAACTCTACCGGGAGCAGCTCAGCGGAGAGCTTGTGCGCTGCTGCATGGATGCGCCGGCGGAGACGTTCGGCGCGGCAGGAAGTCTGCCCATGCTGGATGCGTCCGCCTGCCGGCGGGCGGACGGCAGTCTGTGCCTGTTCCTGGTCAATATCAGTCAGACGGACCGGACGGAGATTGTGCTTCCGGATGATGTGCGGCCGGTGCGGAGCGTGGAACTGCGCGCTCCGGATTTCGGGGCGGTCAGCCGGATGGGACAGGACGCGGTGGCATGGACGGAAGAGGAATGTGCTGCGGGCCCGGTGTATGTCCGGCCGGGCAGTGTCCGGGCCGTGATCCTGGAAGCCGGCGGGCAGGCGGAGCTGTGAGGAGGAAGGATATGGAACCAAATCTGAGATCCTGCCCATGGGTCAGGCGATACGCGCAGAATCCGGTGCTCAGCGCGGAGGACGTGCCGTATCCCAGTACACTGGTGTTCAACGCGGGCGTGATTTTCCACCAGGGGCGGTATGTCATGGTCTTCCGCAATGATTACGGGTATGAAAGCGAAAAAGGGTTTGCCGGGACGAATATCGGCATCGCGGAAAGCGAGGACGGGATTCACTGGAAAGTGCGGCCTGAGCCCTGCTTTGACAGCAGGGACCCGCGGCTGTCCGGGTTTTTCGGCCTGCCGGAGGGCGAGATGATCCGGGTGTATGACCCGAGACTGACCGTGATCGGGGACGAAGTGTATATGACGTTTGCGGCCGATACCCGGCACGGGCTGCGGGGCGGGATTGCCAGGACAGATGATTTCAGGCA
>CACYNZ010000520.1 GCA_902775835.1 uncultured Eubacteriales bacterium
CATGGCCGAAATACGCTGTGCAGTTTTTCTGGGGTCTTCACCTGGCTTTTGTCTGGACAATTGGCGTCGAACCAGATCCATGGCATTGTTCATTTCATCGTTTTCATCGATGTTTTCCAGTGCCTGTTCAATGGTTTCACTGTCTACGCCTTTTTGCTTCAGCTCCATGGCAATGCGCCTGTGACCGATATTTCTGGTCATTCTTGAGCGTGCCCACTGATCGGCAAATTCAGAATCATTGAGCAGTTCATGCCGATTCAGCTTATACAGTATTAGTTCCACGGTGTTTTCTCTGTAGCCATGCTGCTGAAGTTTTTGCTTCAGTTCCCTTTCAGCATACGGCCTGGAAGAGAGAAGGGAAACGGCATAGTCAAGGGCAGGCTTATACTGTTTTTCCAGTACCCACTGGTTGAAGACATCAGGATCTATTTCTTCCTTCATCCGGAATGGAAAGTCCCGCATGTAGTATTTTGGAAGACGGATAACTTCCGTATCGAAATTCAAAACAGCCACATTTCTGTTATAGGTTATTTCGTTGAGGACCATGTTGACATCTCCTTAAAGCCCAGTTTCAGCAAATCGTAATTCACAGAAGCCAAACGGCCTTTTCTGGCTTCACTGCATCCTCCGTTTAAAAAGATGACGCACCGGTCAGTTGAATCTTCCATAAAGGCACCGTGCACAGCGCCGTAAGCAAATCCCTGGTGTCCAAAGACCGGGTGCGATGAAATGGACGGGTCATCAATTCTCAAAAGTCCAAGGCAGTAGGAAAGCGTTGGACTGACTGCGCCATACCGGCCATATGTGGTTTTCATGGCCTGTATGGATGCGGGGGACAGCAGAGATGAGGAAGCTTGGCTTTTGATTGATGTGAGAACAGAAAGCATTCTGTGCAGAGCATTGACAGTGGCAAACATAGATCCCTGTACAGGTCCGTAATGAAAAAGTGGATCACAGGTCTTCAATGGGACCGATTCTGCTGCAGTACGTCGGATATCACTGTTTTTCCGGTAAGGAAGAATCCTGGTCATCGGCATGATCTGTTCATCATTCAGTTCTGCCGGGTTCAGCGTGGCAGACATATCCAATGGTGAGAAAAGAAAAGATCGGAATACTTCAGAAATGGATGCTCCGGTCACGGATTCCAGCACGGAGCCGAGCAGACCGAAGGAAAAGTTGCAGTAATGAAAGGCGGCACCCGGAGGCGCGATGCATGTTTCCTCATGATCCAGAACATCGGTATAAGGCCGGTGCTGGCGCAGGCATAGCTGAGAGTGATCTGTATCCTGCATGCCGGAAGTATGAGACAGAAGATGGTACACCTTCATGTCTTTCAGTCGGTCATGGGACTGTGGGAGCAGCTCATTGACTGGTGTCTGAAGGGAAAAAAGTCCGTTCTCAATGCAGCGCAGTACACAGATGGAACAGGCGGTTTTTGTCAGGCTTGCAAGGCGGAAATATGTGTCCGGATGCGCCTGGTGGCCAGACAGTTCTATGGAAGAAAGAATCAGACTGATCTGGGAGGGTGTGGAGAGAATGACGGCTCCCCCCATGGCATGATGACGCTGAAGAAGTGACTGAAAATCTTTCTGGTAAAAAAGTGTATGGCCTTGTACGGAAAGCGGAAGAAGACGATATGAAGGGGCAAGAACAGGAAGCAGAGTCTGATAGATCATATTCCTCACTGGTGTGACGGGCATTTGAGCTCCTCCTGTTGTTTATTGTCAAAAGGACGGCAGGTAAGGAACACCAGGAGAATCCAGGTAAGAGAGCCTGGAATCATCAGCAGGGCATCCATGACTGTTTCCTGTATTGGCTGCGCCAGAATAAGCCATCTAAGCGAAATGACGGATATTATAATGGCTGTCTGAAGAATCGGTATTCTGGTCCGGCATATGAAAGCACAGAATACAGCAAGCGCCGACAGGGAGTAGGTCAGATTTAATATGTTTCCATACCCGCGGTTCAAAAGAATGAAAATGGCAACGGATGACAGAGACAAAAGAAAACCGGGCCAGTTTTCTCGGAACGTCATTCTCTTCAAAAAGGGAGATAGAAGGACGAGAGCGGATGCGAATACACAGATTACAGCGACCAGCTGGCTGATTCTGATCTGCGTTCCCGGGAAATAAAGACTGTCTGTACGCAGCCCTTCGATGATGCTCCTGCCGGCACCGTAAAGAAAGGCATAATACAGCGTAAGCGTGCCATGTCTGGGGAGCTTTTTGCGCACCAGCCAAAGAAACAGAAATATGCAGAAGTTCCAGCATGATTCATAGAAAAATGTTGCCATGTGCCAGACGGTTCCATTGACGGACGGGATCTGGAAAAAAAAAAAAAAAAAGCAAAGTTTCGG
>CACYNZ010000521.1 GCA_902775835.1 uncultured Eubacteriales bacterium
TCTTCCCGCCGGAACATCATCACGGTGGCAGGATCAATCGCCACCACATCACAGGGGTATTTCCTGCTTGATGAGAATACAGCCGCAGGGCCGATCAATTCGCCGGGGCCGCGAACAGATACGTTCACCTGGCTCCCGTTGGGAAAGGTTTTCTGCGCCTGCACATGCCCTTCCAGCACGATGCCGATCCGGTCTGCGCTCTCCAACAATCGGAAAACCGTTTCTCCTTTCTCGTAGCATTGGATAGGATGCGGGATCTTTTCCAGATCGTCCCGCAGATCCTTCGCCGGAATTCCCTGAAAAAGGGAGCTGTTTTCAAGCGTAGAATAATCCATCATAGGGCTCCTTTCCTGAATGTCACCTCTATTATACATCAAATTTTCTTTTGTGCTGTATCTCCAGATACAGACTTTTTGTTTTTCTTTAGATATAATAAGGCCGTACCCGAGAGGAGGAAGACACGATGATTCGGAAGATCATTCACATTGACGAAGAAAAGTGCAATGGCTGCGGGCTGTGCGCGAAGGCCTGCCATGAAGGCGCCATTGATATCGTGGACGGAAAAGCCAGGCTGGTCAGGGAACACTTCTGCGACGGTTTCGGCGACTGCCTGCCGAACTGCCCCACAGGAGCCATCACTTTTGAGGAAAGAGAAGCGCCGGAATACGATCACGAAGCTGTACAAAAAGCACAGGAGGCCAAGAAAATGAGCGAAATGAAGC
Source organism: uncultured Eubacteriales bacterium (assembly GCA_902775835.1). Next base: position 723 of record CACYNZ010000521.1, read on the forward strand.
ATGAACACCACGAGGGCGGCTGCCCCGGTTCCCGGATGATGCAGTTCAAGCAGAGTGAGGCGGAGAACGCGCCGGTAAGCATGGGAAAGCCCGTTTCCCGGCTGGCCCAGTGGCCCTGCCAGATCAAGCTGGTGCCGACCCAGGCTCCCTTCTTTGACGGGGCGAAGCTGCTGATCGCTGCCGACTGCACAGCCTATGCCTATGCCAACCTGCACGAGGAATTCATGCGTGGCAAGGTCACGATCATCGGCTGCCCCAAGCTGGACGATGTGGATTACACGGACAAGCTGACAGCCATCATCCGGGATAACGATATCAGGAGCGTCACCATCGTCCGTATGGAAGTGCCCTGTTGCGGCGGATTGCAGCGGGCGGCACAGAACGCGCTGCAGGCCAGCGGCAAATTCATTCCCTGGCAGGTGGTCACCATTTCCCGGGACGGACACATTTTGGACTGAGAAGGCATCATCATGGAGTGGAAAGACAAGATCGGCACTTTCAAGCAGATCGACGTACGCGGTATTCAGGGCAATTTCTTTCAGGGATTGAAAAAGCAGGCCATGCAGCTGCCTGCGGGAAGCGGGCTGGAGATCGTACAGAGCTTTGATCCCATCCCTCTGTACGAGGTGATGGAGGGCCTGGGCTTTGAGCATTTCACGGAGCAGAAGGGTGAAGCGGAATTCCATGCTTACTTTTATCGCAAAGAGGTCAAGCAGGAAGAAAAGGACATCCCCATGCGTCCGGCAGCGCTGACCAATATGCCGCTGATCGACGAAAAGCTGGGCAATATCGCGGTAAATTTCTGGGATCTGACCTGGAATGACGAACATCGCCACCTGCCCTATGAGATCCGGCTGCTGCTCTCCCTGACCAACGCTGTCGGCGCGGGACGGATGCGTCAGGCCACCCGCGAGCTGGTCAAGGCCTATATCCACGGCCTGGACAGCGCTGCGCTGGATGATGTGTTCGAGCTGTTGGCCTGGAACCAGGGCATTGGCTATTTCAGCAGCGAAATTGGGCCCTCCACGCTGTTCGCTGCCTATAAGACCATCAAGAGCATGGAAAAGCAGGGCAAAGAGCGCGGTGAGATCTGCGAAACGCTCAAGGAAAAATTCGGGGAAAAGAATCCGGATGTAAAAGTGTAAGGAACGATATGGAGATCACGAGAGAAACCCGGCTGTCTGACCCAATCAATTAGTATCCCTGGCTGAAGGATGAATTGCCAAAGATCAATGAAAAATTCAAAATGCTGAATAAGAGAACGCCGGGAAGTGTTTATTTCAAGCCACTTTCCAGCGTCGTTATTGCTTGGGTTTCGTTAGTAAATCGTTCGCTTCTCCCATGTGTAATGGTATTATGTGCAGGAATTCATCTGCTTTTCAAAGCGAAACATGCCGTCAAATTCATTTTCTCCGTCATAGTTGTTTTGCTCACCAGTCTCCGGATCGTGAGGATCAGGATGGAAGCGGTGGAAAAATTCCACGGCATGAAAACCGCATTTGTTGATGTAGAAGTGAATATTCCGCTTTTCAAAGTATGGGGTATATGACGCCTTTCCTGTAAGCCAAATTTACCATGGGAATACCGCAATGTATGGCACGGACGTTGTCAGATGATGTCCGTTTGTTTTTGGG
>CACYNZ010000522.1 GCA_902775835.1 uncultured Eubacteriales bacterium
TATGATATCGATATTGTCCGGATGACCATCGTGCAGCCAAGGCTGGAAAACATTTCCACCTTTGAATGCAGCCGGAAAGAACTGGAAGCCTGGGGCGAAAGCATCCGGGAAACAGCAAAACTAGCATATGAAGGCAAGGGAGAACAGAAACCAGGTGAATGGTGCCGCTTCTGTCGTGCTAAACCTGTTTGCCGTGCGTGTGCAGACGAAGCGCTCTCACTGGCCAGAGACGAGTTCCTGGATCTTGATTCAGGAGCTTTTTCTGATCCGGTGACACAGAGGGCACCACACGAAGCTGTGCAGGGAAATGCGCAGGAAGCCACACATGAGGCGATTCAGAGAATCACACAGGAATCTAAGAAAACCCTTGAACCCACCATGCCTGTCTTCAAGCAACCCGGTTTGATTCCGATTACAGAACTCGCTGGTATCCTTCCGGTCCTGAACCGCATTTCCGCGTGGATTGAAGCCGTGTTTGCTTTTGTGTCCGGCGAGGCGATCCAGCACGGGGTTCCGATTCCTGGATACAAAGTGGTTGAAGGCAGAAGCAAACGCATCTTTACGGACCCGAAGGCTGCGGCTAAGGTTGCCATGGAAAACGGGTATACAGACCTGTATAAGCAGGAGCTGATTTCCCTGACAGAGTTTGAGAAAATGATGGGAAAGAAACGCTTTTCAGAATTGCTGGGAGCCTATGTGGTTAAGCCCCCGGGAAAACTGGCACTTGTGCCGGATGATGATCCCCGTGAGCCGGTTCAGACGGAAAAGGCAGCACAGGATTTCACTGTATTGCCGGATGAGTAAGGAATTTCATATCCAGATCAGAAGAACAGGAAAAACAGCAAAACAGAAATAGAAACAACATGTATGCAGGCGCCAGCGGATAAACCCAGGCGCTGATTTTATTGGAGGTAACTGCAAATGAGTAACACCAGTTCCAGAACCAAGGTTATTGTGCCCTGCCGGATCAGCTTTGCCAATATCTTTTCTCCCAAGGCCATCAATGGCGGTGAAGAGAAGTACTCTGTATCCTGCCTGATCCCGAAAACGGATAAGGAAACGTTGAGCAAAATCCAGATGGCCATCGAGGCCGCCAAAGAGGAAGCTAAGGGAAAGAAGTGGGGTGGCAAGGTTCCGGCAAACCTGAAGCTGCCTCTCCGTGATGGCGATATCGACCGTCCGGATGACGACAACTATGCTGGTCATATGTTTTTCAATGCTTCATCAAAGGATGCCCCCCAGATTGTGGATCGCAAGGTGAAGCCGATTGAAGATCCTATGGAATGCGGATCCGGAGATTACTGCAATGTATCCGTGAACTTCTATGGCTTCGCAGCGTCAGGGAATAAGGGCATAGCAGTCGGGTTGGGAAATATCCAGAAGGTGAAGGATGGCGAGCGTCTGAGCGGAAAGGCAAGCGCTGCTTCTGACTTCAGTGCTCTGGATGATGAGAATGGATTCATGGAAGTCGATGATGAAGAGCTCCCGGATTTTCTGAAGTAATTGCTGGAACTATACTAATACAATCGATAGCCTGGATACAAACCATAGCAAATATGCAATATGGCCCCGTGGGAATTTCCTGCGGGGCCTGAGTTTTTTCAGAATGGCAAGAAGGGAGGGAAAGGTATATGCCCGGACATATCCTCTCACTGGATCTCGAAACGTATTCAGATGTGGATCTTGCAAAATGCGGTGTATACCGGTACGTCGAAGGAGATTTTCATATTCTGCTCTGTGCGTACGCCTTTGATGACGAAGAGGTACGCGTCGTGGACATGGCACAGGGAGAAGCACTGCCACAGGACGTGGTAGACGCGCTGTTTGATGAAAACACCATCAAGGCAGCCTGGAATGCACAGTTTGAGAGAACCTGTCTGTCACATTATTTCGAAAAACAGCTGTCACCGGATTCCTGGCAGTGTTCCATGGTCTGGGCCGCAGAGCTGTCACTTCCTCTGAAGCTGAAAATCGCTGCGGAGGTACTGAAGACGGGAGAACAAAAGGATGAAGTCGGTGAACGGCTGATCCGATATTTTTCCGTTCCCTGTAAACCCACGAAAGCGAATGGCGGACGTACACGTAACCTGCCTGAGCACGCACCGGAGGACTGGGCACTGTTTTCTTCCTATTGTGCACAGGACGTACGGACGGAACGGGATATACGCCGCAGGCTGGAGAAGTTCCCGTTGCCTGCATCTGAATGGGATTATTACCACATGGACCAGCGAATCAATGATCGTGGGGTTCTGATTGACAGGACGCTGGTGGATCAGGCAATCACCTGTGATCTGATGCTCTCCGAGGCCATGACAAAGAAAGCCTATGAACTGACCGGATTGGAGAAT
>CACYNZ010000523.1 GCA_902775835.1 uncultured Eubacteriales bacterium
GGCCCCATGATGGGAATGGCCATTAACGATCTTGAAGTGCCTGTTACAAAAGGAACAAGCGGTATACTGGCGCTGGGCGATGAGTCGCTCGAGCCGGAAGAGAGTCCATGCATCCGCTGCGGCCGCTGCCTGAGAGCTTGTCCCATGAAGCTTCCGCCTTATTCCATGGACGTTGCGATCCGTCATGAACAGTATGAGATCGCCGAAAAAGCCGGTGTCATGAACTGCATAGAATGCGGCGCATGTACTTATGTGTGTCCCGCAAAGCGTCGGCTCACTCAGTCTTTCAGAGCCGGCAAGAAAGTCATTACTGTCAGAAGGAAACTGGCAAAAGCCCGGGCGGATGCGGAAGCAGCTGCTCTAGCATCAAAGGAGGGATAAGGTCATGCAGAAAAAACTGAGCGTTACATCCTCACCCCACCTGAGATCTGGGGCAACATCAAAACGTATCATGATAGATGTCTGCCTGGCACTTCTGCCGGCAGGCATTGCCGGAATCATTTTGTTTGGCGCGGGTGCTGCTAAACTGATTGTTGTCAGCGTAGTGTCCTGCGTACTGGCAGAGTTCCTGTATCAGAAGCTGACCGGACAAAAGGTTACAGTCAGCGACTTCAGCGCTGTTGTCACCGGTCTTCTTCTGGCCTATAACCTGCCGGCTGATGCTCCGATCTGGATTCCCGTGGTTGGATCCGTGGTTGCCATCATTTTGGTTAAGCAGATTTTTGGCGGGCTGGGCTCTAATTTCATGAATCCTGCGCTCACAGCACGTGCTGTTCTGTTTGTGTCCTGGGCATCGATCATGACTTCGTATCCTGCGACTCGTTATATGACGGATGCTGTTTCCGGCGCCACTCCGCTTGGAATGCTGAGCAATGGCACTCCTGTAAATCTGATGGAGCTGCTTCTTGGCAACTGTGCCGGGGTGCTGGGCGAGACCTGCAAAATTGCGCTGCTGCTGGGTGGTATCTACCTGATTATCCGTGATGTCATTGACTGGAAAATTCCTGTTTGTATTCTTTGCAGTGTCTTTATCTGCTTCCTCCTGAAGGACGGATTTACGGCAGCCATGGGACAGGTGCTGTCCGGCGGTCTTATGCTTGGTGCATTTTTTATGGCCACCGACTATGTCACAAGTCCTGTGAGCAATTCCGGAAGGATTATCATGGGCATTCTCTGCGGTCTGATGGTTTTTGTGATCCGTGCGTTTGCAAATTATCCGGAGGGAACTTCGTTTGCCATTCTGTTTATGAATGTCCTTACACCTCTGATCGATCGGTTCACTGTACCGGGTAAATTTGGGGAGGTGAAAAAGCGTGGATAAGAAAAAGACATTTCTTGGCGTTTTTCTCAATGGCCTGATTATTGAGAATCCCACGTTTGTGCTGATGCTGGGTATGTGTCCGACGCTTGGAATTACCACCATGGCAATGAATGGTATCGGCATGGGTCTGGCCACCACGGTTGTTCTTACATGTTCTAACCTTTTCATTTCCTTGTTGCGTAATATTATTCCGGATAAGGTACGTATTCCTGCCTATATCGTTGTGATCGCATCGTTTGTGACGATGATTGACCTGATGATGCAGGCATTCCTGCCGGATCTGAGAGCGGCTCTGGGCACCTATATTCCCCTGATTGTTGTGAACTGCATCATTTTTGCAAGAGCTGAATCCTTTGCAGCCAAGAATCCCCCGATGCTTTCTGTGGCTGACGGTCTTGGCATGGGTCTGGGGTTCACCTGCTCCATTACGCTTCTGTCCATGATCCGTGAGCTCTTCGGTTCCGGTTCCATTTTCGGAGCGAGACTGATGCCTGAAAGCTATCAGCCCATGGCAATCATGAATCAGGTGCCGGGCGGATTTATCACTCTGGGCATTATGCTCATCCTGGTAAACTTTATCCGTCAGGCGATTAAGAATCGCAGCAGCAGGAAGGAGGCACATGCATGAACGTTTATCTTTCCATGCTGATCGGATATCTTCTGGTGAATAACTATGTCATGTGCCAGTTCTACGGAATCTGTCCTTTCCTGGGCGTGTCAAAAAAGTTTGACACGGCGCTTGGAATGGGTATGGCTGTGACCTTCGTTATTACGCTGTCCTCTTTCATTACCTGGCTTATCCAGTATTACCTGCTTGTTCCGCTGCAGCTTGAATACCTTCAGACAATAGCCTTCATACTGGTTATTGCAGTTCTGGTGCAGGTGGTGGAAAACGCACTGAAAAAGCTGTCGTTTTCCCTCTACCAGGCGCTGGGTGTTTATCTGCCGCTCATTACCACCAACTGCGTTGTTCTCGCTGTCGCTTTGAATAACATTACTGATGGCTGGAATCTTCTTGA
>CACYNZ010000524.1 GCA_902775835.1 uncultured Eubacteriales bacterium
TGGCTCACTCCTTTGCGATCTGATGCTGCTGTCCTCAGACCAGCTCAGCGTCTATATAGCCATACTTTTGTGGGTCATCGCAACGGCCAGAAGGCCGTAATCCGCAGCATTATTTCCCCGGTTTATGTATTCCATTATCCGAAGACAAGAATGAACGGATCCAGGTCAAGAACAGCGCAAATGGCAAGTCCAATCCGCATGCTTGATTGGCAGATGCTACTTTCCCCGTACTCCAGACGCTGATACTGTTTGATGTGCACGCCAATCAGCGTAGCCACATATTGTTGTGAATACCCTTTCTGGAGACGGGCTTCCCGCAGCATTTTCGATTCACGGCTCATATCCTTTGGCATAAAATGATCTCCCCCCTTGGCGTCTGTCAGTACGCCATAGAGAAAGGAGGAAGTCAAGCGAATACGCGGAAAGTTATCTGTTTGTTCAGATTAGCGCGTAGATAATCAGTCTCTTGATTATTCTACTGCTGTTTCCATTTGAAAGTATATTCCCAAAAAAGAAAAAAGCGCCGCCCCATTTCTGGAGCGGCAGCAGTACAATCACCCAACAGTTTCATCAGGCGGTTCAGTTTCTTCCGGCTTGTCCATCCAAACCGGGTAGTAGGAAATATTGGAATAGTGGTCAGTCCGCTGGGCATCTGCCCAGCCCTCCCCCAGCGCATAAGCGATAATCGACCCCAGCGTCAGGATCACGCCCTGCCACTGCTCTGCGCCAGCCTTCCCGCCGCCGAACAGCAGCGCGATGCCCGCCACCAGGCCCGCTAAAGCTACCCAGAACTTCCTGCTTGTGACCTTCCGGATGAAGTCTTCCTTTTTCATGGTCATTCTCCCTTCTCCCCTTCTAAGGGGCAGCTATTGATCTTCTCCCGCCAATCAGCGGGAACGTGATTATGCTTGGAGCCGGTGGTGTACTGCTCGTACATCTGCTCCAGGCTGTTTTTGGAGTGCAGCGGCAGCGGGTGGTGCTTGATGCCGTAGTAGATATACGCCCAGTTCAGTTCCTTCAGCTGGAGCGTGGCCACCTGATCATTGTTGTTGTCTATGGCCTCTTCCACCCGCCGCACATCCTCCCCGAGAGCGGCGATTTTCCGGTTCTGTTCCTCGTTCTGCGCGACCAGTTCTGTCCGTAGTGCCGCGATGGCATCTAGGAGCCTTTTCGGGGACGCCAACTGTTCCTGGCGTTCGGTGTAGCGCTTGCGGAGCCACCTGCGGAGTGCACCGACAGCCTTGGCGATACCCCAGAAGAGGGACAGGGCAGCACCCAAGGCCACAGCTACTCCATACCAGGATGTCAGGAAATCAGCTAATACCTGCATAGGCTCACACCTCCGTCAAGAATTGTTTCATCACATACCCGTGACGTTTATAGTTGATTTCAGCCCACTCACCGTGGTCTGCGATGATCTCCACTTGTTCACCATTTTTCAGCTGCATGATCGCCGGGTTTTCCCTGCCAGGGCCGGTGCGTACGTTCAACCTGCCGCCAGTCACCTTCGCGGTTCTTAGCGGGGTTGCGGTCTGTACAGGCGTGTTCGTCACAGCGGGAGCCGTGATCACGATGGGGATATCCGTGGGAGTTCCGATCATTTTATCCACCTTCTCTCCGTAAGATACAAGGCCGGTCAGACCTACACGGTTCCAACCGCCCTTGATGGTTTTGCACTTGAAGTTTGAGTATGCGACCTTGCCTCTGCTCGCGCTGGAGTGGATCGCACCGGTATTTCTTCCAATAAAGACACCGATGTGGGAAGCGTTGCCCTTGCCGTCATGATAGCCACGGGCCACCTCACCGCCATCGTTCGTCCAGATGAACAGCGTAGCTCCAATGGGAATCTGACCGAAGGTTTTCATACATTCCTCCGGGGTCCCCGTCCAGTCCATCGCCCGGTACCAGGCGTTGGAGCCTTTCTTGTCAATTCGGATGCCAACGTCGGCCAGCATCTGCTCGTAGAATTTTTGGCAGTCCATCGTCGAGTACGGCGTGTCGAGGTATTTGTCGCCCTGCTGGGCGAAGGTGAGAGCTGTTGGTTTGCTCATGTGATCATCTCCTTATCCGAGTTGGAAAGTTCCAACGGCATCTCTGCCTACAGCACCAGCATCCACAATCAGGTCCACCTCCGCATCGGTCATCTCCACAAAATTGTTATCATGGTAATACTCAGCCAGTGGTTTTGCGTAGATGAGACCATCCTGCGCACACCGGATGATCTGGACCAGCTGTCCATTTGCGACAAGGCCAGCGATGGTGGCCTCGGTAGCTGTGGCAATTTCTTCCTCCGACGCGTCGGAGGCCACAGGTGGGTCGAGCTGAAAGATTTCAACATCC
>CACYNZ010000525.1 GCA_902775835.1 uncultured Eubacteriales bacterium
GTGCCTCGGTGACAGGGGTGTCCGGCAGATGCGTCTCAAGAAAGTCGAGCAGTTCTTCTGCCTGTGTCAGCGGATCAAACGCAGGATGCGGAAGCGACACGCCTTCCACACATGCAATGCGCCCGACATAGGCAAGGGTGTAATCATTGGTTCTCTCCAGTGCATCTGCTTCTTCCCGGGCGGCAACCAGACGGGGCACAGGGGATGCTGCGTCCCCTTCGAGCAGCACCCAGTCCATCCCTTCAAACGAACGGAGAATCTGTGAAAGCGGAAGACGCTCGGGATAAATGAGCGAGGTTTCACGCTTGCCGCGTGCACAGACCAGATTGGCGCCGGCGAGCATATGTCTGCGCGTATTGGTCCCTTTCTGATCAATGGAAAAGGCAGGACACCCGATACTCTTGCAGGTGCCGACGGTCTGTCCGCGCCTGCGGATGGCTTTGACCAGTTCTGTGACGGTTGTGGTTTTTCCTGAACCCCGTACACCGATCAGTGTGACAATCTTCATGTCATTTCCTCCGGACTTGTTCTGATCTTCGAATCATTATACTTACGAATGCTTTTGCTGTAAAGCACAAGGAGGCTTCGTATGCAAACCCCTGAAACGGCTCTGAAACTGCTGCTCGAACACGCATTTCCCTCTGAACGGACTCAAACCTGCTCTCTTCCGGATGCACTTGGCCGTGTCCTGGCAGAGGATGTGGTCTCCCCGATGTCGGTTCCGCCCTTTGATCGTTCACCGCTGGACGGCTATGCCCTGAAGAGTGTGGATATTGAAGGGGCGACCCAAGAAAAACCGGCCTGCCTGCGGGTGATCGGGGAGGCGGATGCGGGCTGCACGGCGCATTTCACCGTTGCTTCCGGAGAAGCGCTGCGCATCATGACAGGGGCACCGGTGCCGGAGAGCTGCGACTGCGTGATCCGTCAGGAAGATACGGATGAGGGCATGGAAACGGTACAGATTTTTGCGTCTGTCCGCTCAGGCATGAATATCGTGCGCGCCGGAGAGGATGTCCAGAAAGGCGCCCTGATCCTGAAGGCAGGGACCCGTCTGAACAGCGCAGCGCTGGGTGTGCTGGCCAGCCTTGGATGCACCGGGGTGAAGGTGTTCGATGCTCCGCGCGTTCTTCTGGTGTGCACCGGAGATGAGCTGGTTCAGCCCGGTGAAGCACTGGAATACGGGAAAATCTATGATTCCAGCAGGACCAATCTTACGGCCCGTATGCGGGAGCTGGGATGCGAAGTGACGGCTGTTCCCAGCCTGCCGGATGATCCTGCATGTGTTGCGCAGGCGATTGAGAAAGCGCTCCCGGATGTGGACATTGTGGTGACAACCGGTGGCGTATCGGTCGGGAGAAAGGATATCATGCATCAGGTTCTCCCACTGCTGGGGGCCGAGCGCCTTTTCTGGAAAGTGGCCATGAAGCCCGGGAGTCCGCTCCTGTGCGCAACGGTGCAGGAAAAGCTGGTGATCTGCCTTTCAGGCAATCCGTTTGCGGCACTGGCCGGGTTTGAACTGTTTGCCAAGCCGGTTCTTCAGGTGATCTCCGGCTGCACGGAACCTGTGAACCGCCGCATGCAGGCGGTGCTTCGGGGTTCGTTCCGCAAGGGCAGCCCGCAGCGACGGATGATCCGCGGTACGGTCTGGGCAGGTGAAGTGTCGGCAACGCCCGGCATGCAGACCAACGGAGCACTCTCAGCCATGATTGGCTGCAACTGTCTGATCGATATCCCTGCGGGAAGCGGGCCGCTCGAGGAAGGCAGCCTGGTTGATGTCATTGTATTGTAAAAGGCGGCAGGCTTTGTCCTGCTGATATCGAAAAGCTCCGGGCAAAATGCTCCGGGGCTTTTCATGTCTCAGGTTGAATGCGCAGGAAAGCGCTGTGGATCGCCGTACCATGCGGGGGTCATTCCGGGGCAGTAGATGGCGATGCCTTCTGAAGCGGCAAAATCAGCGGCCAGACTGCCTACGGCCTTCTCTGTACATAGAACCGGGATGGAAACACGCGCTGCTTTCCTGACGACCTCAAGACTGATCCGTCCGCTCGTGCAGAAGATACACCCTGTCAGATCCATCTCTGCCTCCAGCGCTTTCCCAACAGCAGCATCAAGTGCATAGTGGCGGCTGATATCTCGGGCGGTCACATACTGACAGTCATTCCCGATGACAGCCACATGTTCGCCCGCCTGCCTTGGCGCAAGGCGAAGCAGAGAGAGCAGATCGTCCAGGCGCGAGGGACTGCACGGAAAAGGTGCTGTTTTCCGATGTGAAGAGACGGCATGGGCTTTCGAAGCGGCTGCTGTGATGGCCCAGCAGGGATCCGGGCCGGATTCGGC
>CACYNZ010000526.1 GCA_902775835.1 uncultured Eubacteriales bacterium
TTGAGTTGATCCGGTTCAGCCGACTGATACAGGTGGAATTGAAGGTGATCTGGTTTTTGCTGAAGCGGACAACCGGATCAACAGCATGAGAAAACATGTCTGCGTTTACCACCTGAAATCCCTCCACGGACATACGTTTCTTCTCTTCCTGGGCTTTCACTGTCCTGCCTTCCATCTGTGCTTTCACCGCTTCTTCCGCCTGGCTGAGCTGTCGGGCAATACGCTGGACGCCGTTGTCATCCGTAAGCCCGGCAATCCTTCGTCCGCCATCCGGAAGGTGCTCGTTTTCCAGATCCGCTTCCAGTTCACCTTCTTCCATACCCATTGCAATACTGCAGATCCGGTAATACTCATCCGCCTCATATCCGGCCCAGGAACGGTTGATGGAAATGAATCCGGTCAGCGCGCCATGATCAATCACCGCCATAGGAAGGTACCCTCCCGTATGCTTGAAGCGATGGCTATTCAGGATGTGTTGAGCAGCATTCCATTGAGCGCGGGTAATGATCGCATCATGATGCCCGGGCTGGTAGTATTTGTTCTTCTTGCCGTTGTTCCGCTTGGATTTGTGGTCATGGAAGTTCGGCGTCCAGGTTTTACGGGCCAATACATCCCCGCAGTACCGTTCGTTTCGCAGGACGCAATAGACTCCGCCTTCTGACCAGCGGGTATTCGGCCTTCCCTTTATCTTACGCTGCCCAGTTTCTCGTCCCAGTTCTGTTAAGGTAGACGCAATCTCTGTAATGCTGCTGCCGTTCAGGAGCATGTAATACATGAGTCGTACAGTCTGCGCCTCGTCCTCATTGATGACCAGTACCTTCTTATGGCTCCCATGCCCGTCCGGAATCTCCACCCGGTCATATCCAAGGAGGGCAGGCGTGATAAAACGTCCGCGGCTGAAGCGCCATTCAAGAGAGAGCAGCATCGCCTCGCTCTTCATGTGGCTCTCTTCTTCAGCAACCATGGCCAGCACGAAGAGGATGATATTGCTGGTGGAATCCAGCGTATTCAGGTGTTCCTGTTCAAAGAAAACCGGAATCGGCGGATCATGCTCCTTGAGCTTTCGTACCCAGCCAATACAATCCAGCAGGTTACGGGCAAAACGGCTCACGCTCTTGGTGATGATCATGTCGATCTTCCCTGCCATTGCGTCCTTCATCATGAGCTTGAAGGCAGGCCGGTGATCTGTATTGGTGCCGGAAAAACCGTCGTCCACGTAGGTGCCGACATATCGCCATTTGGGGTTCGCCTTGATCATATCCCGGTAATTGTTCTTCTGAAGCTCAATGGAAATCACCTGATCGATGTCATCCGTGGAAACCCGGCAGTAAGCAGCAACACGCAGAATCCGGTCATCACTGACAGCCGGGCCTGACGTTGCCGCAATCTTCCGGACACTCTGCCCGCTTTGGGCATTCACTTCATCGCGCAGGGCTTGTTTCGCGCGGGCTCTCTCCGTCTCAAAGCCCGTACCGGGAAGACGAACTGCATCACCGGTATGCTGTGCCTGCAGCTCCTCTGCTTTTCTGCGGGCCTTTTCCTCTGCCCGAGGACGGATGTCTTTCAATGTTGAGCTCACTCCCGACGTCATTAATTCCGTGTCTCATCTTTACCCAGACTTACGGTACATGGTATTTAGCCATACTATTTCAAGTCCAGCAACGTCTGTCCGGTCGTAATCCGCAAATTATCATTCAGGGTCTTCCTTAGAGATTGACCCCGTTTCGTCTGCCGTAAAAGGGACAAGATCGTAGGGATTAATCTCCAGAATGGCACATATAGCCAATCCGAAGCGCATATTTAGACTTTCTATTGTCCGCTCTCCGTATTCGAGTCTCTGGTACTGACGGATATGCACACCGGCGAGAGTTGCCACCTGTTGCTGCGAAAGACCTTTTCTCATACGCGCGTTTTTGAGCATCTCCGTTACACGAGTTTCTTGACGATTCATTCTTATTCTCCTCTCAAAAAAGAAAATGCCTTGAGGCTCATCCTCAAGGCAAATCAACGCTGACACAGGTGCCGGAAACAAAGCGAACATCAGCCTTCCCACTGCTGTGCAGCGTTACGCTTTCCACGATCCTGGCCCAAAGCTGTTCATCCCATTCAGGCAACACCAGCGGTTGGTCTTTTAGTGTTTTAATAAAGTGCCGGATCTTCTTTCGCTGTTGCTGTCGTAGCAGACGGTCCATATTCTGCTTCTCCAGTTCAGCCCTGGCCCTTTCATACCGCTCAGCCAGTTCAGAGTAGCGTCTGTTGTACTCTTCTGCAGATTCGGCGCGGCTGGCATGTTGCTTAATCAGGGCAGCGGACATGTCG
>CACYNZ010000527.1 GCA_902775835.1 uncultured Eubacteriales bacterium
TGCTTGATCTGTAGTGGACATTGATTGGTAAATGGTCCAAGAAAATGTCCGCACCCCCAGATAGCCGGATTAAAATCGCCATTTTGGGTCAATCCATTTCGACCAATGCATCAGCCTTTTCCTTTCTTTAAATGTCCTGCTTAGGTAGCGCGCTCGGTCGTCCCGCAGCCAGAGTTATTGTATTACACTGTTTTCCACGGTATGTCTGTCCCTTGATCGTGAATACAGTCGCTATGTCGAATATCCTGTCCAAAGAACACAGGAGTGATGAATCCTCACTGAAGAACTCTCCCCATTTCCCGGGCATTAGATTGCTCGTCAGGATCAGCGTGTTAGGGCCTTCTTTGTTGTATCTCCGGTCGATAATATCAAAGAACATCCGGGTATTGACCTTGTCGAACACGCATCTGCCGATCTCATCGATAATCAGGCATGATGGTTTCACTAATCCGTTGATCGTGGACTTTTCCCGGCCATACTTTCTGGCATCCAACAGTTTCTGATTCAGTTCTGTGGCTTTCAGGAAATAGGTCTTGTATCCCTTTTCACAGCAGGCCCTTCCGAAAGCCATTGCGAGGTGGGTCTTTCCAACTCCCTGTGGCCCAATAAATGCCAGATTACGATGACCATACAGCGCCGCAAGTGATGGGAGTTCCTGCAGTGCAGTCATATCTTTTCCGCGGATCTGGCTGAAATCAAAGTTTTCAAATGTCTTCGGCTCTTTCAGTGGCAGTCTGCTGAGTCTCAGAAGCGTCGAAATCGTTTTCTGCTCTTTCTGCTCCCGCATATAGGTGAAAATATCTGCGACCGCCTGGAGATGCTCATCCGACCAGCTTTCGTTCATCGACAGTTTAGCGATGTGTTCTGCGCTGAGATCCAGTTTCAGATAAAAAGCGTCTCTGCCGATCTGCTCGTAAATGGAATCACTCATCGCTGCCCACCTCTCCGAAATTGAATCGATCGAAACCGGAACCATATTCTGGTGGATCTAACTGGTGGATCCGCGTACGGACCGGCATGGTTGGCTTCTCTTCCGGCTGGCTTTCACAGTACTGATCTTTGCAGAAACTATCTGTTCTGCTCCATGATACATCATGTTCACAGAGGAGTCGTGTTAAGCTGGAATCAAATATCTGAAGAACATAGCCATCACGCCGTACACGACAGGTCTTTTCTGTGTACCAGTATGGGACGCCAAACCGTCGGCCTTCATAGTTTACGAAGCCATCGAAGGAGATCTTCCGCTCTGGACAAAGATAGTAGTTGAGCTTGACAGACTCTTCCAGCTCCCGTGCAGTTATCATGCAGACTTCCTGATGCTTTACGTCAGGTACGCAATCCACCGCTTTGTGATAATTTCCATTCTGGCGTTCACACCAACGCACAGCCTCATAATTCAGGTCTGTGAGCTCCCGGAAATCTCTTCCCGGGAGGAAATTATCCTTTACGAATCGGACCAGTCGTTCTACTGACCCTTTGGTAAAAGGGTGTCTTGGTTTGCATAAGCGGGTAGAAAAGTCCAGATTCTTCATGAATAGCTCGTAGTCCTTCTGCCAGATCGGTCTGCCGGCGAGGTCACGCCGGATGACGACGCTTTTCATATTATCGGTCAGAACATACCCAGGGACACCCAGGTACATGAATCCGTGGATCATTCCGATAAACAGGTTTTCCTGGCGTGCATTCGGGAAGAATTCGATGTACTGCTTTCCACAGCAGTGGCATATCATGGCAAAGCATGCTATGCGGTAAGAATTCCCTGACTGATCCTCGACCGTTACGAAACCCCAGTCCATCTGGTAACATTCTCCCGGAGCCGTCGTGTAGCGTCTGCCGCGGTTTCCGCGAGAGTCTACGATTCGTCTGCGCGGCGGTATCAGATACGTATGCTGTTGTATGTAGTTCTTGATAATCGTCTTCCCGCCCTGATATCCATTTTCTACAAGGCGGTCATAGATCGCATTGGAATTAGTCACATCCTTTCTAAGAAGCGCATCGATGATATCTGTAAATCCAGTCAGTTTTGTTACAGGAGCTTTTCTTCCGCAACGCTTGTCAGGCAGAACTTTGAATTGGTTTGCCTTTAATCTCCGAAGCCGAGCCCTGCTTATCCCGGTTCTGCGTTCCAGTTCAGCCAGATTGACCTTGTTAAGATCGAAATCCGGTCCACCTGCTGACTTCATTTCATCCAGCGCTTGTGATATGATTTTATTAAAGCCATTGAAATTCTCTGTCATAATCATCTTCTTGGCTGATGCATTGGTCATACATCAGTTTAAGACAATAGACAGAAATCTCAATGGCGATTTT
>CACYNZ010000528.1 GCA_902775835.1 uncultured Eubacteriales bacterium
CGGAGCGTCTGGATCATCACCAACTGGTACCGGACGCAGCACTATTACGACAGCGGGGACTGGCGGGCCACCTGGAGCGGCGAGGGCGGCGGCGTCCTGCTGAATCAGGCGCCGCACAATCTGGACCTGTGGCAGTGGATCTGCGGGATGCCCTCGGAGCTGACGGCCTGGTGCGACGTGGCGAAATACCATCACATTGAGGTGGAGGACGAGGCGACGATCTTTGTCCGCTATCCGGGCGGGGCGACGGGCGCCTTCATCACCTCCACCGGGGAATCTCCCGGGACCAACAGGCTGGAGATCAGCGGGACCCGGGGGAAAATTGTGCTGGAGGAGGGAAAACTGAAATTCTGGCGGCTGAAGGAGGATGAGGCCAGGGCCCGGTTCGAATCCGGAGAGAGCATGCCCCATCTTCCTCTGGACTATGAGGAATGGACGCCGGATACGCAGGGAAGCGGCCACGCGGGGATCCTTCGGAACTTTGCGGACGCGGTGCTGCACGGGGCGGAGCTGCTGTCCCCGGCGGAGGACGGGCTCTTCGAGCTGATGCTGTCCAACGCGGCGTACCTGTCCGCCTGGGAAGGCAGCCGGACGGTTGCCCTTCCGGCCGACGAGGAACGCTTCAACCGGCTGCTGGCCGAACGTCAGCTTTCCTCCAGGCGAAGGGATTCCGCCTCCGGCCTGGGAAAAGAGGTCACGGGAGAATACGCCGAGCGCTGGCAGACCAGATGGTAATTCGGGAAGGACACCGGGGAAATCCGGTGTCCTTCCGCTTTTCCGGAAGCAAAAGAAGAAAAACCGATTCGGTTCTGCTCACCGGATGCTATTTTTTCCGGGATGTGAGGGAGCGGCTTCAGCCTGCCTCAGCGCCGAAAAGGCAGTCCAAAGCACCCTGCATGAACAAATTTTACATATTTTTATGCATTATTTGCATGGAATGGGCTGAAAAAGCCCGATATAATATCCATGGCATGAAATGGGTAATCGCTTTCCATATTATACATTCGGACGGAGGGAGGAAGCGCCATGAGCGGGGAAACCCGGGTCAAAAAGCCGCGCGGACTGAGCTGGATCAGGAGGGACTGGCGCCTGTATGTTATGCTGATCCTGCCCGTGGCCTTCTATCTCATCTTTTGCTACAAGCCCATGCTTGGGCTTATGATTGCTTTCCAGAAGTTCAACATGTTCAAGGGCATGTGGGGGAGCAAATGGGTCGGGCTGGAAAACTTCACCCGTTTTTTCAGCAGCATTTATTTCCAGCGCCTGCTGACCAATACATTGGCTATCGGCTTCAAGGACATCCTTTACTCATTTCCGGTAACCATCATCTTCGCACTCATGCTCAATGAAGTCCGTCATTCATGGTTCAAGCGAACAGTCCAGACCGTAACATACCTGCCTTACTTCATTTCTCTGGTTGTTGTATGCGGCATGGTAATGGACTTTACAGAGCAAGGCAGCGTAATCAGCAACCTGATCAGTGTTTTCTCAGGCAAACAGGAATCACTTCTGGCCAACCCCGCCTATTTCCAGGAAGTCTTTGTGATTTCCGGCATATGGCAAGGACTTGGATACGGTGTCATTGTCTATCTTTCGGCTCTTGGTGCCATTGATGAAACTCTGTATGAGGCGGCCCGGATTGACGGTGCAAACCGCTGGCAGCAGACATGGCACATCACGCTCCCCGGCCTGGCTTCCACCTGTGTCATAATGCTGATCCTGAAGATCGGCAGTTTTATGAGCATCAATTACCAGAAAATCATCCTGCTGTACAATCCCGCCACGTATGAAAAGGCAGATGTGATCACAAGCTATGTCTACCGCGTTTCCCTTGGCGAAGGTACTGACTATAGTTACGGGGCAGCCATAGGCCTTTTCAATTCAGTGGTTAACCTGCTGTTTGTAGTCATTGCCAACGCTGTCAGCAGACGATTTGCAGAGACAAGTCTTTGGTAAGGGAGATGAGTTTGATGAAACGTTCACGTGGTGAGAAGATCTTTTCAGTCTTCAATACAATCATTCTGTTCCTGATTTCTTTTGCCTGTATTCTCCCTATATGGCATGTCTTCTGCAGTTCTGTCAGCCAGCCGCTTCAACTGAATGCGTATCGCGGAGTCCTGCTGTGGCCGCTCGGGGAATGGACATTCGCAGGATATACCAAGGCTCTCCATACCTCATACATTCTTCGGGGATACCTGAATACACTGTCCTATATGGTGATGGGGACTGCCATAGGAACAGCGCTTACCATTCTTGCCGCTTATGGTCTGTCCAGAAATCAGCTGATGTTCAAAAGACAGATCA
>CACYNZ010000529.1 GCA_902775835.1 uncultured Eubacteriales bacterium
AAGGCGAGAGGCCATATTCTGAAAACCCTGGAGGAACCGCCGGCCGGTGTGGTTTTCTTTTTGCTGGCAGAATCTCCAGGGGCTCTGCTTCCTACCATTTTTTCACGATGCAGGAAAGTGGCGCTTCATCCATGGCGTGCCGGAACAGTGGAGCGCATACTGAAAGAGCGGGGCGTTTCCTATTTACGAATCCAGCAGGCTGTGGAGTCGGCAGAGGGATCCATAGGAAAAGCCATTGAATATGCAGAAGATGACAGTTTCTGGGAACGAAGACGTGAAATCATGGACGCTTTTTTTGGGGCTGCAGGGAGAAGCAGTGCCTGGATCAGTGCGGAGAAATGGAAAGACAGCAAGCAGGAGGGTAATAAACTTCTGGATGAGCTAGAAATGCTACTCCATACGTTACTGCACTTTCGGTATCATCAGACTGAAGCAGACCTGGTGAATGAATTTCCGGAACCTTTTCGCCGCATGGCGGCTGTTGGACAGCCTGATGATTTTCTGGAACTCAATGATGCTGTTGATAAAGCCCGAAAGATGCTGGCCAGCCAGGTGAACTGGCAGGCTGTACTGGAACAGCTGCTTCTTACTTTTTCGGAGGTTAAACAAAAATGGTCAAGGTAATTGGTACTAGATTCTATGAAGGCGGAAAACTCTTCTTCTTTGATCCAGGGGACGAACAGCCTGCAAATGGCAGCTATGTTCTGGTGGATACGGTAAAAGGAACGGATCTGGCAGAAGTGGTGATGGCTGCCGCTGAAATGGATGAAACTTTTCTGAAAGCACCGCTGAAACCTATTATCAGAATCGCTACGGAAAAGGATCTGGAACATCTTCAGGAGAATAAGAAGCTGGCTGGAGAGGCATATTCTGTATGTCAGGACAAAATCGCTGAGCATCATCTGGATATGAAACTGGTGCGTGTAGAAGTGCCGTTTGACAATAATAAGATGCTGTTCTACTTCACAGCAAACGGTAGAGTGGACTTCCGGGCGCTCGTGAAAGATCTTGCATCTGTTTATCGGACCAGAATTGAGCTCAGGCAGATCGGCGTGCGTGATGAGGCCAGAATGCTCGGTGGACTCGGACCGTGTGGGCGGCATATCTGCTGTGACGCATTTTTGAATGATTTCCAGCCTGTATCCATCAAGATGGCAAAAGAACAGAAGCTGTCTTTGAATCCTACTAAAATCAGCGGTGTCTGCGGGAGACTGATGTGCTGTCTCAAGTATGAAGAAGATCAGTACGAAGCTATTCATCGCAGAATGCCCAAGGTGGGCAGGGAAATCCAGACGCCTGATGGAGTGGGGGTTATTATCGCGCAGAATATTCTCCGTGAAAGTGTCAGCGTGAGAATGCAGCACGGTGAATCAGGTGAAGTGCGGGAATATACCCTGGATGAGCTGTTTCCGGAAAGCGCGGCAGCCAGTTCCGAAGGGACACATGCAGATGAGGGAAATGAACTGCCGGATGTTTCGGAAGAAGGAAATGTGGAGCTGGAAGAATCTGCTTCGGAAGAGCTGATGGAAGAGGGCAGGAATGAGGAGGACGATACCACTGTCTTCTCCGGTGACACAGAAACAGAATCAAGAAGAAACAGAGAAAATAGACCGCGCAGAGCGAAGGGAAAAGCCGGTACTCAACCTGCAGATGAGAAGACTGTGCAGGACTGCTCCATGCAAAATGAAGTGCCGGATTCCACAAGCCTGTCTCAGGAAAAGAAAGTGGAAACGGATACGCCCAGGAGCGCTGCCTCGAGCTGGAAAGAAGCTCTGGAAAAGGCAATGGAAGCGGCCAGTCACAACCAAATGTAAAATGATCTTGATTTTTGATCATGAGATGTTATAATTTCTTTATCAGCTGTGGACTGATATGACTTATGAATGTATGGAGGGAATAACTATGGCTTATGTAATTAATGATACCTGCATCGCATGCGGCACCTGCGCTGATGGCTGCCCCGTAAACGCTATTTCCGAAGGCGACGGCAAGTATGTGATCGATGCTGATACCTGCATCGAGTGCGGCGCTTGCGCTTCTGTGTGCCCTGTTGGTGCTCCTGAGCAGGCATAATTTTAGCGACCAGCTGCCTTCGGGCAGCTTTTTTTCTTTGAACTGGCTGATTTGGATTTTGAGTGAAGAAAAAAAGGTATTGACACCTGCCGGGAAAAGAGTATAATACTTTGTGTTCGCAATGAACATGTTGAGCACCATTAGCTCAGTTGGTAGAGCACCTGACTCTTAATCAGGGTGTCTAGGGTTCGAGTCCCTAATGGTGTACGCGATATGAAATGCCTCCAGAT
>CACYNZ010000530.1 GCA_902775835.1 uncultured Eubacteriales bacterium
CCGGGCTATCCGGCGCGGGCAAGAGCCGCGCCGCGGACGTGCTGGAGGATCTGGAATACTACTGCGTGGACAACATGCCCGTCAAGCTGATGCCGCGCTTTGCGGAGCTGTGTCTCGACACGCGCGGCCGCTACGAGAAGGTCGCCCTCGTGACCGACGTGCGCGAGCGCGAGAGCTTCGGCGAGCTTTTGAGCACCATCGACGAGCTCAAGGGGATGGAGGGCTGCAGCGTGCGCATCCTGTACATGGACGCGGAGCTGCGCACGCTGGTGCGGCGCTACAAGGAGTCCCGCAGGCCCCACCCGCTGGCGGGGCCCGGCTATCCCATCGAGAAGGCCATCGAACGGGAGGTCGAACTGCTCGCCCCCATCAAGGACCGGGCGGATTATGTGGTCGACAGCACCAACCTCACGCTCGGCATGCTGCAGAACCGGCTCTACTCGCTCTTTGCCGGCGAGGGGAAGAAGCGGGATCTGAGCATCACGGTCATGTCCTTCGGCTTCAAGCACGGCATCCCGCTGGAGGCCGACCTTGTCTTTGACGCGCGCTTCCTGCCCAACCCCTACTACGTGGACGAGCTGCGCCCGCTCAGCGGACTGGATCTGCCCGTGGCGGAATTCGTGTTCTCCTACCAGCAGACGGCGGACTACATGACCCGGGTGGAGGATCTGCTGGCCTTTTCCCTGCCCCTGTATTTTGAGGAGGGAAAGACCGAGCTGGTGATTGCGGTGGGATGCACCGGCGGCCGGCACCGGTCGGTGGCGGTGGCCAGAGCCATCGGAGAATACGTGGCAAAGCGGGGCTTTCCCACGGTGGTCAACCACCGGGATATCGATCGGGGATAACGGAGGACGTCATGGACGAGGAAGTAAGACTATACTCACCGGGCGCCCTGCCCCGGGTGGTCGCCATCGGCGGCGGCCACGGCCTTTCCACCATGCTCCGGGGCCTCAAGCGCTACGTCAGGGACATCACTGCCATTGTCACCATGGCCGATGACGGCGGCGGCAGCGGCATGCTCCGCCAGGACCTTGGCATGCTGCCCCCCGGCGACGCCCGGGACTGCGTGCTGGCGCTGGCCAACACGGACCGGGTCATGGAGCAGCTGATGACCTACCGGTTCTCCGAGGGGTCCCTCAGCGGCCAGAACTTCGGGAATCTGCTTTTGGCGGCCCTCAACGGGATCTGCGGCTCCTTTGCCGAAGCCGTGCGGGCCATGGGAGAGGTCCTGGCCGTTACGGGACGGGTCCTGCCGGTGACGGAGCAGGATATCCACCTGCAGGCCATTCCTGTCTGTCAGCACCACCTGATCGCCCTTCGCAGACAGTTTGAATGTACTGTAAAAGATCAGATCCCGGGGGCGCTGTGCTTCCTCCGTTTTCCCACTGCAGTATACCAGAAGATAGCTGCCGGGTTTCAGCCGGGTACCTTCCGGGAACGCCCATTTATCCGGTTTTTTCCTGGAATCACTGAGATACCACCCGCTCAGGTCTGCAGTATCCTTCCCTCGATTGTACAGTTCAACCCAGTCATAGGCATGCCCGCCACTCCACGTTCCGTTGGACGCCATCACTTCCGTGATCACGATGTCCGTTGCTTCAGCACGTGCACTGTCCGGAATCAGTACACTGTTCCCCAGTATCAGCAGAACCAGCAGGACCGGCGCCATCCGCTTCATCACATTCTTCATTACACCCGTCTCCATTCATTGAAAAAGGCGGCATATGCCGAAAGACACATGCCGCAGGTCTGCATTCCGTCAGTTGTTGGGCATGGAAAGTACCGCGAGCCCTTTTCCCCGCACATACAGTACCGGGGCAGTCATGGGAATATAGAACGTTTCTCCCTTACGAACAGGGAAACTGTCGTTTTCCCAGACAAGTTCCAGCGGCGCATCCAGTGCTGTCAGCATTCCGAACTGATTGATGGAAGGAAGCTTTTCCTCGCCATCCACATGAATCAGGTCCAGTGTGAAATAATTCTCGTCCAGTACCCTGGAAACACCGTGATCCGGCGCAGGAATCGGATCCAGGTGAAAACTCAGGTCCGTGACCGCCAGCGCCTTTTCCAGGTGCAGTTCCCTGGGTTTTCCGTTCTTGTCCACACGGCCCCAGTCATAGAAGCGATAGGTAATATCTGAAGACTGCTGGATTTCGTACAGCAGGATCCCCTCTCCGATGGCGTGTACACATCCGGCCGGGATAAAGCAGACATCCCCCGGTTTCACGTTTACGTAGCGCAGCAGGGATTCCACACTTTTGCCTTCTTCACAGGCTGCTTGTCAGCGCCG
>CACYNZ010000531.1 GCA_902775835.1 uncultured Eubacteriales bacterium
TCCTGCCTTATATGCCTTATATGCCTTTTATGCCTTTTATGCTGTTTCACAGCTTCAGCAGGCTCACCGGGTGCTGCTTCCGCTCGCTTTCCGGCGGCAGCTCCCAGTAATTTCCGAATTTAAACCTCAGGTACCCGTCCGCGTCCCGGATTCCCCTGAAATGCCTCCCCTCAAACACCGTGTCGGCCCCCTGCAGGTACCAGCGCTTGAGATACCCGTACTGCCGGTTCGGCGTCGGGAAGGTGAGGATGCGCACCCAGCGGGACCTTGTGCGGGAAGCCCTCTTCACCAGGCTCCCGTACCAGGCGAAGACAAATTGCTGGGGCAGTTTGTCCAGAAGTCTGTAAAGTAGTCTTTTCCCGGGGTTCTGCTCCGCCTCCCTGCCGACCCGGGCCCACAGGAGCTTTCTCACGAGGAAGCACTCCGCGTTCTTGACCGTTCTGAGGACGCGGTTTTCCGGCACCGCATCCAGGGGGAAGAGGTCGATGAAAACCCCCTGCTCATAGGGCATGTGCTCCTGGTGCTCCCGCACGAAGGCGGTTCCCTTCCTCCGGAGCTTTCCGTACCCCCAGCGGTAGCCCGGGGTGTCCCGGATCTCCTGGAAATAGAACCGCGAAGTGTCGAGCTCGGTCCGCACCGCCTCCCGGAAGGCCTCGTACTGGGGCCTCAGAAAGGCCACGTCCGCGTCGTCGTCCCAGGGGATGAAGCCCCCGTGCCGCACGGCCCCAAGCAGGGTCCCGGCGATCACCGAATAGGGAATGTGCCGCTTCCGGCAGATCCGGTCCACCGCCACGCCGCTTCTTGGCAGCCAGCCGACACAGGAGATGACCACTGCCCTGACCGAGCTGGCATCCAGCCATCCGCAGGTGCTGGATGTGCATGACGTGCTGCTGCACGATTACGGTTACCACCTCTATGTCGGCTCCATGCATATCAGTCTGCCTGAATCCCTCTCATTCCATGATGTGCATGCCATCGCTGATGCCATAGAACATGAAGCCATGGACAATCTTGGGATTCAGCTTGTCGTGCATGCTGACCCCGTGGCTGTGAATGATCCGCTCCGGGATGACCTGATGCGGGCAGCTCAGGCTGTTCTTTCCTCCTGCGGAAACGATCTGTCCATCCATGACTTCCAGCTGGACCACACCTGTGTCCCTGCGCACCTGTCCTTTGATGTGCAGATGCCCTATGCCGACTCCGCGCTTCCGGAAGAAGATCTCCGCCGGCTTCTGACCGATGCGCTGCACGAAAAAATGCCGTCTCTGGTCTGCCAGATTCATATCGATCACGTGTAATCATTTGGCTTTTGTACATTTCATGGTTTTTGCTTGCAGACCCTTTGCAATTGTGCTATGTTTGCGAATGCTGCTCTTGACCAAATCCAGCAAAGGAGTCCGAATTCCATGGAATTTGCACAGCGTATGAATCGATTCGGCGATGAAATATTCGCCAGCCTGAATGAGAAAAAACTGGCGCTTGAAGCTGAAGGCCGCACGATCTGGAACATGAGTATCGGAACGCCCGACTTTGAGACGCCCCAGCATATCCGGGATGCACTCGTTGAGAGTGCTGCGGATCCCGCCTCCTGGAAATATACTCTGCGCGACATGCCCGAGCTCACGCAGGCCGTATCGGATTACTATCTGAAGCGTTACGGTGTCGAGGTGTCCCCGGACTGCGTGATGAGCTGCTACGGCACGCAGGAGGGCTGCGGCCATCTGGCCATGGCACTGTGCGGTGAAGGGGATACCGTGCTCCTGCCTGACCCCTGCTACCCGGTATTCAAGGCCGGCGTCCTGCTCGCCGGGGCTGAGCCCGCCTGGTATCCGCTGAAAAAAGAGCATGATTTTCTCCCTTATCTCCCGGATATTCCCGAGGAGACAGCACGCAGGGCCCGCTTTATGATCGTCTCCCTGCCTGCCAATCCCGTCGGTTCGGTTGCCGGGAAGGATACCTATGAAGAGCTTGTCGCCTGGGCCAAAAAGTATGATGTGCTCATCGTGCACGACAATGCCTACAGTGACATCATCTACACCGATGAGCCCGGTGGAAGCTTCCTGAAGACCCCCGGTGCAATGGATGTCGGTGTGGAGTTTTTCTCCCTCTCCAAGTCCTTTAATGTGACCGGCGCAAGGATTTCCTTCCTGCTCGGGCGCAGGGATGTCGTCGATGCTGTCCGCAAGCTGCGCAGTCAGATCGATTTCGGCATGTTCCTTCCGATTCAGAAAGCAGCCATTGCTGCGCTGACCGGACCTCTGGATTCGGTCCGCCATCAGTGCGCACTGT
>CACYNZ010000532.1 GCA_902775835.1 uncultured Eubacteriales bacterium
CCCGTCTACGGCGGCGTCGGGCAGATCCGAAACGTCCGCAATGCACATGTCCACCTTATCTGCAAGGAATTCCATGCCGTCATATCCTTCACGTGCAGCATTTTCTATGCGGTCTGAGTACCCGTGAAAATACAAAGGCGGAGTAACATTATGATATATCATAATCTTCCGCCCTGCCGGCAATGCTGCTAATTGGTAATTCAGCTTCGATCCTGTGGAGCCATGATAAATAATCACATCTTCTTTCGTAATTTCCGGAAGTTCATGGACAAAATGAACAATTCCTTCAGGAAGCCCTGACCCGATTGTTTCAGCATAAATATGAGAAGGGATTCCATGGTCTGATAATAACTTCTGAATCTGCAGAGCGTCATTGCTGACTCCATCCCCATAGACAATCTGTGGTATAAGATGCAATATGTTCATCTGGTCCATCCTTTTCTCTTGAGCAAGGCTTCAGTATTTTTCCTTATGTTTTTCCCTTATCCTTCAGCTGCTCCTGCATCTGGCAGATTTCCTTTTCCAGAATTTCGATATAACTCTTCTGGTATTCAATCTGTGCAAAAACAGAATTAACACATCTTGTTATTTCCGCATTCACTTGATTCTGCTGTTCTACCAGCGGCATGACAATCACTTTTCCCATTGCCCAAATAATTCGGCGAATCAGGCCTTTCAATCCGCCTTCCGCCTTCTGCTCACAATTCAGTGCGTATGCTTTGTTGAGCTGTTTGACCCGTCCGCTCAAAGCCTGACTTTCAACAAAGAAATGAATCATTTCCGGTGTCACATTCTTTGTCAGCGGGATCCCAGTAAATGGGTCTGTTACTTCACGGATATCCTTTTCCTGGAATTCTGCACGAATTTCTTCCATGATTTCATCAGGATTGAATAGTCCGGAGCTTTTACCGTTTTCATGAGCTGTATCCATATTATCCATAATGCTTACCCTCATAAACTAGTGCTTTTCCTTCATTCGCCACTCATCCAATACCCATTTCAGGCTTTCTTCCAGGGGGATCTTAGGCATCCAGCCTGTGGCCTCGCGGATCTTGGTTGTATCCGGATAAATCTCCGGAATATCCACCGGCCTGTACAGGGACGCGTCCGGTTCAATCTCTATCTCGCAGGGGCTCATGGCAGTCAGCATATTCAGGATATCCCCAATGCTGTGCGGCTGCCCACGGCCCACATTGTAGACTTCGCCATCCTTCCCCTTCAGGGCAAGCAGGCAGTACCCCCGCACCACGTCACGTACGTCCGTGAAATCCCGGGCCGCTGCGGTATTGCCCACCCGCATCACCGGCGGAATCTGTCCATGCTCGATCCGGGCGATCTGACTGCAGAAGCTCGGAATCGCAAAGGTGGTGGTCTGTCCGCGTCCGATATGATTGAAGGAACGCGTGGACACCACCGGCAGCTGATACGCGCGGCTGTAGATCGCCGCGATCATGCTCTGGCTTGCCTTGGTGGCCGCATAGATATTACCCGGATGCAGTGCCGTGGTCTCCTTAAGCGGAAGGTCCTCCTGCCGGATCCAGCCATATTCCTCACCGGAGCCGATCAGCACTGCCCTGGGACTTGTCTCCATGGAACGCATGGCATCTAGGATGGAAAGGGCGCCCTTGATATTCACATCTACGGTAAGCTGCGGATTCTTCCAGGAATAGGCCACGGAGCTCTGGGCCGCTAAGTGGAAGATCACATCCGGCTTTTCGGACTGAAACAGTCTCCGGACCGCATCGCTGTCCACAATGTCCAGGTCAAACACACGGGCACCCCTATGCTCCACAGTTTCCCCGGGCAGTTTGGTTGCCAGCACTTCCGCTCCCAGACTGCGTTCAATCTCGTCCATCAGATAGCCGCCCACAAAACCCGCGGCCCCAATCACCATTGCCTTCATATGCTCAGCCTTTCTTTGCTCCCGATTCACCAATACAGTCATTCAGGTAATCAAGATACTTCCGGGTCACATCATCCCATCGGAAATGCTCCTGCACGAACTTCCTGCCATTGCTGCCCATAGCACGGGCCGCCTGCTCATGGGTGATGAAATAATTCACAGCCCCTTCAAAATCCAGATAACCTCTGTAATACAGGCCACCCCGGCACTGACGTACAAAGTCCGTCGTTACCGGACACTGTTCATTGACCAGGACCGGTCTGCCCGCCAGCCAGCTTTCCATAATAACAATGGAAAAACTTTCTGCCTCCGATGGATTCACAAAAACCTGAGCAGCCGCATATGCATCCAGTTTGTCCTCAACACTGACAAAACCAAGATC
>CACYNZ010000533.1 GCA_902775835.1 uncultured Eubacteriales bacterium
CTGCGTCAGGTCGCTCAGGGAAGCGACCGCACTCTGATAGGCGGCTGCGGACGCAGCCACGCGGGCTTCCGCTGCGGTCACCTTTTCATTCAGATCCGTATTGGATGTCCGGAGCGTCTTGCGCTGATCCCTCAGCTTGTTTTCCTCAGCCTTGGCCGCTTCCGCCTGGGGCTGAATGACTTCGAGCTGTTCCTTTGCTTCAGGCAGGGCCTTGGTGACTTCATTGTATTCATACTGCTGTTTGCGTTCACGGGCCTGACTGGTTTCGAGAGAAACACGCACATCCTCAATGGCGAGCGTCAGTTTCTCGTGCTGATAGGCATACCATGCGGTAAAACCACAGGCCAGAATCATCATGACCGCGAACAGACGTGCAAACCATTTGGGCATCTTCTGCACCTCCATATGCTTTTCATGCAATACATCGATTGTAGCATAGATGCATCAAAAACGAAAGTGGGAAGATACCATACAAAGCACAGGGCACCAGTTTGGAAGAAGTTCGCTTGAAAGATAACGGGTGGTCTGCTATGATGAATCGAAGCCCAAAAGGAGAGAAGGGATGACATGGCCTTTGCTGCGAATCTGCTTATGGTGGTGCTGGAACTGCTGGGGCTATACCAGGTCCGATCCATGCTGAGCTGGAAACTGGTGGTGTTTTACACCCAGCTTTCCAACCTGATCGCTTTCGGAACATCGGTTCTGTTTCTTTTTCTGCCGGCAGGGGAGCTGGTACTGCTTCGCTATCTGAGCACATGCATGCTGATGATGACGTTCTGTGTGACGGCGTTTGTGCTGATTCCCATGGGCGGCAAACCCGAAAAGCTTCTGCTTTCCGGCAACGGGCTGTATCATCACCTGCTGTGCCCTCTGCTTTCCCTTGCGTCATATGTGTTCTTTGAGGAGCATATCACTTCGTTCTGGGCGGTCCTGCTGCCTGCCGGCATCACGCTGTTCTATGGACTGACCATGGTGGCGCTCAATGCGATGCGGCTGGTGGACGGCCCGTACCCGTTTTTCAGGGTGCATCAGCAGTCGGTTTGCCGGACGATCCTGTGGATGATTGCCCTGATGTTCCTGGTCAGCGGTCTGTCCCTTGGGATTGCCTGCTTTTGAAGGCGGCTGTGAACAGAAATTGAAGCAGGTGCAGCTTTCGGGTCAAAAGAGTCTTGGAGGAATGAATACATGAATCAGAAAGAAAGAATGCTCGCAGGGCTTCCGTATAAAGCCTGGCTGGACGGACTGAGTGAAGAGCGCATGGAAAACAAAAAGCGCATCTATCAGTATAATCTTCTGGCCCCGGATGCCGTGGAGGAGCAGGAACAGCTGATCAAAAAGATTCTGGGGAAAACGGGCCGTCATGTGCATATTGAGTCGCCGTTCCACTGCGACTATGGGTACAATATCGAGGTTGGAGAGAATTTCTTTGCCAATTACAATCTGACCGTGCTGGATGTGGGCCTGGTGCGGATCGGGAACAATGCGCAGATTGCGCCGAATGTATCGATCTACACGGCCGGACATCCGGTGCACCCGGAATCACGGAATTCAGGGTATGAATATGGCATTGCCATCACGATCGGCGATAATGTATGGATCGGAGGCAATGCGGTGATCATGCCGGGTGTGACGATCGGCGACAATGTGGTCATTGGCGCAGGCAGCATCGTGACGAAAGATCTCCCCTCCAATGTCATTGCAGCAGGGAATCCATGCCGAGTTATTCGGGAGATCACAGACGCCGACCGAGACTATTACTATAAAGACCGCCGGTTTGATGTGGATGACTACTGAGATGAAGATTACGGAACTGAAACTGAAAGATCTGCAGCCTTCGCAGTTCTATGTTTCTGCAGCGAAACTGGCAGCTGTTGAATCCTGGCTGCATCCGGAAGATCTGTCGGGTTTTCAGCCGATTCCGGTAAAGATGCTGGATGGCCAGCCCGTCATGACGGACGGTCATACCCGCGCAGCTGCCGCCATTCGGGCCGGGCTGGATACAGTGCCGATGGTCTGGGATGAGGATGAACTGGACTGGGATATGTACAGGGCCTGTGTCAAAGCATGCCAGGAACGGGGAGTGTTTTCTCCGGAGGATCTGGTCAAGCGGATTCTTTCGGCAGAAGACTATGTAGAAAAATGGGACAGATGGTGTGACCGAATGCAGGCAGAGATTGAGCAGGAACTCGGCCTTCCGATCACGGATGAGCAGATCGCGGAGCTGAAGGCGCATGCAGAGGATATTAATTATGAAGAAGCCCGCGCGCGTGAAAAA
>CACYNZ010000534.1 GCA_902775835.1 uncultured Eubacteriales bacterium
CACCAATTTCCATGATGTGAAATTCCCGGTTCAGCTCATTGATCGTCTTCCGGACAAAGTTGTAATCGACTACGTTTCCTTCTGTGATATGAAACAGGCCCCGTTTCTCCCAGACATCATAGGGCACATGATCGCGCCGGACACGCAGCTGCAGTGTCTCTCTTGGCAGCCAGAAGTGCGGCACAACGATATATTTGTCTCCCTCACAGAGTGGCGGGAAGACCATCACAAAAGCCGTGATGTCGCTGGTGCTGGAAAGATCCAGTCCGCAGTAACATGCACGGCCTTTCAGTTTTTCCATGTCTATGGGAATGTCTCCCTTGTCATATACATGTTCCGGAATCCAGGCAACTGTGGAACCCACCCACTGATCCAGTCTGAGCTGCCGGAACACATTTTCCTCTGCCGGGTTTGTGAGCGCCTCCCGATAGGCATCCCGGACACGATCTATCTGGATGGTATATCCCAGGGATGGGTTTGCCTTGTACCATGTTTTTTCATCATTCCAGTCCTCCTCATCATCCAGTCCATAAATTACCGGGTAAAAGGATGGATCGATACGTTTTCCTTCCAGGATGTCCTTTGCCTTGGAGTGATATTCAAAGCAGATGCTGTTCCGGTCTGTCCCGGCTGTGGTGATCAGGAAGTACAAAGGCTGTGCCCGGGCGTCACCGGAGCCCTTGGTCAGTACGTCCACCAGATTCCGGTTTGGCTGTACGTGAAGCTCGTCCAGAACAAGTCCGGACACATTCAGGCCATGCTTCGTTCCCACTTCCGCGGACAGCACCTGGTAGTATCCGCTGTTGCTGTAGTTGACGATGCGTTTCCCGGCGGCCATGATCTTTGAGCGCTTGACCAGTGCTGGCGTCATATCCACCATCTGACGGGCCACATCAAAAACGATGCTCGCCTGCTGACGGTCTGCTGCGGCACCGTACACTTCTGCCGACGGCTCGTTATCTGCATACAGAAGATACAGCGCAACGGCGGCTGCCAGTTCATTCTTCCCATTCTTTTTGGGGATTTCCACATACGCGGTCCGGAACTGTCGGTTTCCCTGTTCGTCCACGATACCGAATACGTCCCGGATGATCTTCTCCTGCCATGGCAGCAGCCAGAAGCGTTTTCCGGCCCATTTCCCCTTTGTATGCTTCAGGTTTTCGATAAAACGGACAACCCGGTCAGCCTTTTCAGGATCATAATGCGATGTCGCCAGCATAAACCCGGTTGGTGTGTAATCTGAAAGCTTCGGATACCCCTCAGGTCTTGTCTCAGCCACTGAGAATATCCTCCATTTCATCTTTATTCCCGGTCACTTCGGAATTGGCTACGATTCTCGAACGGGATGCCGGAGTCAGTCCGAACTGTTCACAGAACCGGTTCATGATTTTCAGATAGGTCTGAGCGATACTGACCTGCGGTACCTGCATCCAGTATCCGGAGGGCGCCTTCACGATGGTTCCGTGCTGGGTAATGAATTCTTCCGCTTCCTTCCATCGGGCATACGCCTGGCAGTATCCGGCAAAGCTGGCCATATCCACTTCCGTCAGAATCCCCAGCTGTTCCATCTGATGGCACAGTCTCCGCCATTCCTTCCTGGCATCCGGCTCCAGCCACTTGGGACAGGACGGCGCCTTTTTTTCCGGTTTCGGTTCCCGGTCATTCAGTTTTCTCTTTCCCGGATTCCCTTCCAGTTCCTTGATCGCCGTCGGCGTGGGTTTCCTGCCTCTGGTCGCCATGTACATTCCTCCATACAGGTATAAAAAAGAGACCCTCGCGGATCTTATCAGTACGAGACACAGCCCCTCAGGGCTGTTCCCGGGTTCTTGTCTTTTTGATATGTTTCTTCTCCCTGGCAAGTAGCTGCGGCGCTATGCCTCAGTCAAGCGTGAGGGGTTCGAAGCAATTCTGCAGTGCCCAGGCAATGGCTGTTCCGTTATCCGGGAAGGTGACGTCGCTGACCATGCGCAGCCTGATGGGGCTCTCGCAGCTGTGATTCTTTGTGGTGAAATCGTATACCGCGCCGAAGTAGCTGTTCTGGCCTCTGCCCATGTACCAGTGCCCTGCCAGCAGAACCTTGTCTCCGTAGGTCAGTACCGTGCTCCAGTTGCCTTCCAGGTCTTCCTGGGTAAGTTCTCTTTCCAGTCCCAGGGTTTTCTCGGCTTCCTGAATTGTCATTGTCGTTTCCTCCGTGTTTCTTGTTTCCCCGTGGGGTAGTGTATATATCACTCTGAAGCGCATATATAGCAAGCGAATATGAAGGAA
>CACYNZ010000535.1 GCA_902775835.1 uncultured Eubacteriales bacterium
GGATATGTGCGCGAGGGCGAGAACGAACTGCTGGTGGTCCTGGGCGACGGCTGGTACCGGGGCAATGTGGGCATTGACGGACTGCACAACTACTACGGCGACGATCTTGCCCTGCTCTGCCAGATCGAGGCGGACGGCGTGCCGGTTCTTGTCAGTGATGAAAGCTGGGAGGCGTCCCAGCACGGTCCGGTCCGGGAAAATGACCTGGAACTGGGGGAAACCATTGATGCGCGCCTTGCGGACATCGATGCGTGGCACGGGGTGCGCGCAGCCGATTTCGGGTTTGAGCATCTGTATCCCACGGAAAGCGTGCCGATCGCCGAACAGGAGCGGTTTTCCGGAAAAGTCATGCGTACGCCGGACGGGAAGACCGTGGTGGATTTCGGCCAGAATCTGGCGGGGTATCCTGAGGTCCGGGTATATGCCCGGGAAGGCCAGCGCCTGACACTCTGGCACGGGGAGACCCTGGATGAAAACGGGAACTTCACCCAGGCCAATTTTGAGCCCGGGGAGCGGAACCGCAACGGCGGCATTCCGCAGAAGCTGACGCTGATCTGCCGTGACGGCTGGAATGTATTCAAGCCAATGTTCACGCTCTTCGGATTCCGCTACGCCATGGTGGAAGCGGAAATGGACCTGACGGATGCGGAATTCACCGCCATTGCCGTGTACTCCCGGATGCCGCAGACCGGCTTCTTTGAGTGCGGGCATGCGGGTGTGAACCAGCTGTTCCATAATACGCTGTGGAGCATGCGCTCGAACTTCTGTGATATCCCGACGGACTGTCCCACCCGGGAGCGAGCGGGCTGGACCGGGGATGCTGGCGTGTTCGCGCCGACGGCGGTGTTCCTCATGGACTGTCTTCCGGTATTGCGCAAATGGCTCGGGGAATGCCGGTTCGCGCAGGAAGAGGACGGGCTGATGCCGAATATTGCTCCGATCAATGATGACCGGGGACAGATGTCCAGAATGCTCCAGGGCTCAGCAGGCTGGGGCGACGCGTGCATTCTGGTGCCCTGGGCACTGTACGAGGCCTACGGGGATACGGGAATCCTGGAAGAGAACTATGACATGATGGTGCGCTGGCTCGGGTTTGTGGAGAAAAGGGCGCAGACCACCCGGCCGAAGAATGAGGCGAACCCGTGGAAGGAATACCTGGTGGACCAGGGCTTCCATTTCGGGGAATGGCTGGAACCGGATGTCAGCAGCATGGAGGCCATGCGCCGCAATGCCATGGAAGGCGCGCCGGAGGTTGCGACGGCCTACTATTACCGGTCGGCGTCCCTGATGTCACGGATTGCCGGGATCCTGAAACGGCCTGAGGACGCGCAGCGGTTTGCCGGGATTGCGGAAAATGCCAGAAAGGCCTACCGGTTCACCTGCACCGATCACGGGGAAATCACATCCCAAAGACAGTGCGAGTATGTGCGGCCCATTGCCTTCGGACTGCTGGATGCGGAGGAGAGTCGGAAGGCTGCGGACCGGCTGGACGCGCTGGTGAAGGAGAACGGGTATCATCTGAACACGGGATTTCTGTCCACGCCGGACCTGTGCCGGGTGCTGGCAGACTGGGGTCACGCGGATACGGCGTACCGCCTGCTGCTTCAGGAGGACTGCCCCGGCTGGCTGTACGCCGTGAACAGAGGCGCCACCAGCATCTGGGAAACCTGGGACGGGATCCGCCCGGACGGCACGGTGCATGATTCCCTGAATCACTATTCGTATGGTGCCATTTCCGGGTGGCTGATGGGCGGCGTGTGCGGGATTTCCCTTGAAAACGGAACGCTGCGCATTGCGCCAAAGCCCGACCGGTCGCTGGGCTTTGCCAGAGCAGAGTGGAAATCACCTTCAGGTGACATCCGTAGCGAATGGTCCTTTGAAGAAGACCGGCTGGTCTTCCATATCACGGTCCCGATGCCAGCTTTCATCCAGCTGCCTGGCGGACTGTCGCACGAGGTTCAGGAAGGAGAATACACGTATGAAATACCTGTGTAATCCTGTCAACATCAACTACCGCTATCAGTTCAATGCGGATCCCCGCCGGCACGGACAGATCCAGATCTGTCGGGAAGCGGCGGATCCCTCGATGATCTTTTTCCAGGGACGGTATTACATCTTTGCTTCCATGACGCTGGGGGTATGGGTGTCGGATGATCTGGCCACCTGGGAAAACCACCGGCTGCCCAGGGAGCTCCCGCTGTATGACTATGCCCCGGATGTGCGGGTCATGGGGGACTGGGTGTATTACTGCGCATCCAGGCGGG
>CACYNZ010000536.1 GCA_902775835.1 uncultured Eubacteriales bacterium
TTGGTCAGCAGATTATGGAAGTCCTGTTTAAGCATCAGCAGATGACGCGTCAGGAAGCCAAACAGCGGGCCTTGGAATTGCTCACGATGGTGGGGACTGAGGAGCCGGAAGCGCGCTTTGACTTGCAGCCGCATTTTTTCTCCGGGGGCATGCGGCAGCGCTGTGTGATTGCGGCGGCACTGGCGGCCAGCCCTCGTCTGCTCTTTGCGGATGAAGCTACCACGGCTCTGGATGTGACGGTCAAGGCCAGAATTTTGGATTTGCTGTTGGAAATCCGGCGGCAGACCAATATCGCAATCGTCTTTGTGACGCATGATTTGGGCAGTGTGGCACGAATTGCTGACCGGGTAGCGGTGATGTATGCAGGCAAGATTGTGGAGCACGGGGACGCCATGACCATTTTCCATCACCCGCGGCATCCCTATACCTGGGGTCTGCTGGACAGCGTGCCGCGTCTGGACGAGCGCACCCGGGAGGAACTGCACTCCATCCCCGGCGTGCCCCCGGACCTGATCGCGCCGCCGGAGGGCTGCCCCTTTGCCGCACGCTGCGACCATGCCATGAAGATCTGCAGGCGCTGCATGCCTGACGCGTTTGACCTTCCGGAGGAAGGGCATTATGCCGCGTGCTGGCTGTGCCATCCCGAGTATGTGTCCAAGCATGGCGAGCAGCTGAGAGGAGAAGGAGAGCATGTCTGAAGCAGAAAAGAAAGTCGTTCTGGAGCTTAAGGATGTGCATACGCATTTCCGGGTGCAGGGCGGCATCCTGAAGGCGGTCAACGGCGTGAACCTGACCGTCCGGGAAGGCGAGACCATCGGGCTTGTGGGCGAGTCCGGCTGCGGGAAATCCACACTGGGCAAAACCGTTCTCCGTCTTCTGCGCCCGGCCGGTGGCCAGGTGCTGTGGGAAGGCCGGGATATCTGGAGCTTCAACCGGCATGAGCGCAAGGAGTATACGCGTCAGGTGCAGATGATTTTCCAGGATCCCTATGCGTGCCTGGACCCGCTCAGTGTTATCGGGGATACGGTGGCCGAGGGCATGGATGTGCACCATACGTATGCCACGCGGGAGGAAAGAAACAGGGAAGTGCTCCGGCTGCTGGCGGACGTCGGCCTCAACAGCAGTCATGCGGCCCGGTTCCCGCATGAGTTTTCCGGCGGCCAGCGCCAGCGCGTGGGCATTGCCAGGGCCCTGTCCCTGAAGCCCAGGCTGATCGTCTGTGATGAGCCCATATCCGCGCTGGACGTTTCCATTCAGGCACAGGTGGTGAACCTGCTCAAGCGCCTGCAGCGTGAGATGGGCATGGCCTATATTTTCATCACCCATGACCTGTCCATGGTGCGCCAGATCTCTGACCGCATCGCGGTGATGTATCTGGGCAATATTGTGGAGATTGCGCGCAGCGAGGATATTTATCTGAGCACGCGGCATCCCTATACCCGGGCCCTGCTCTCCGCCATTCCCATTGCGGACCCGGTGGTGGAAAAGCAGCGTGAGCGCGTGGTTCTCAGCGGGGACGTGCCGAGTCCGGTCAACCTGCCTGCGGGCTGCGCCTTTGCCGGACGCTGTCCCCAGGCCTGTGAGCGCTGCCGGAAGGAAGCGCCTGTGCTCCGGAGCATCGGACCGGGACATGAAGTGGCGTGCCATCTGGCCGAGGAACAGTAACGGAGGCTGCATGACAAGACTTTGTGAGGAAGACCTGCGCCGGGTTGTCTGGTTATCGGACCCGGCGCTTTCGCCGGATGGTGCGTGGACGGCATTTGTACGTTCCACCAGTGATTATGCCACGGGCAGAATGCAGCCCCGGCTCATGCTCCTGTGCAATGCAACAGGACAGATGGAGCCGGCATCCAGGGAGACGTCTGCCCAGAACTGCCCGCGGTTTTCTCCCGACGGGCATTTTCTTGCGTTTCTGAGCATGGACACGCCCTTTCCTCAGGTATGGATCCGGGATATGCAGGACGGATCCGAAGAACAGTGCACCTTTTTCCGGTGGGGCGTGAAGGAATATGCCTGGAGCCCGGACAGCAGCTGCCTGGCTGTGTGCGTGCCCGTCTGTCCCGGCCAGGATCCGTTCCCGGAAATGACAGCCCGGGAAGCGGAACTGTTTCTGGAAAAGGAAAAGCACGCGCCGCGCGTGACGGATGAGCTCATGTACAAGCTGGATGAAGCCGGCGGCTTTTTCAGCGGCAGGGACTGCCGGCTGTATGAAGTGGACGTGGAAGGCGAGACCTGTGAAATTCTGGCCGGGG
>CACYNZ010000537.1 GCA_902775835.1 uncultured Eubacteriales bacterium
ACGGCCTGACAACCAGGAGCCTCTACCGGTATGAGGCGGCATACAGGGCAGATGGATTTGCAGGCCTGAAACCGATGAACCGTGAGCAGCGCCGCGCACAGTCCCTGCCGGAAAACTTCGATGAACTGGTTGGTGAAGCGATCCAGCTTAAAAGGGAGGTTCCGACCCGTTCGGTCGCCCAGATCATCCTGATCCTGGAGATGGAAGGGCTTGTTCCGCCGGGTGTCCTGAAGCGCTCCACCCTGCAGCGGTATCTTTATAAGGCGGGCTTCGGCAAGAAGCAGATGAAGAAATATACCGAAGCAAGGAAAAGCTCGGCAAAGCGCTTCTGTAAGGTGCACAGGATGCAGCTGGCGCAGGCGGATATCAAGTATGTCATGCAACTTCCCATCGGTCCGGGCGGGAAGATGGTCCAGTGCTATATCTGCTCGATTATCGACGATCATTCCAAGATGATCCTCGGAACCGGGGTTTACGACAATCAGGAAGCGTCCATCGTGGAAGACGTTTACCGCCGCGCCATTCTCTCCTATGGCGCTTTTGACTCGACGTATGTCGATAATGGAAGTCAATTCATCTCAAAGGAGCTGGTTGACGCCCTGTCCCGGCTCGGGATCCGGCATCTCAGGGCAAAACCCTATTCAGGCCCGAGTAAGGGAAAAATCGAGGTTTATAATCGCCTGATTAACAGCTATATCGCCGAGTGCCGCGCCCAGAAGGTAAAAACCCTGGAGGAAGCCCGGCACTGGTGGGAACTGTTTGTCGAGGACTATTACCACGACAAGCCGCACGAAGGCATCCGGGAGTACTATCGGAGCCACGGGATTGAAGTTCCGTCGGAGGGAATCACACCCCGCCAGGAATTCAACCGGGATTCCCGCCCATTAAAGTATCTGGATGCCGGAATCGTCGGGCAGGCGTTCCTGCATCACGATACCCGCGAAGTAGATAAAGGCGCCTGTATCAGTTTTGAGGGACGGAAATATGAAACCAGCGCGTCCCTGATCGGTGCTACAGTGGAGATTTCCTGGGATCCGATGGCAAGTGAAACACTGACGGTCAGCTATCCCGGAATCGCACCGTTTCTTGTGAGGCCACTTAAAATCGGTGAATTCTGTGACAAAAACCCGGAACTGCCGCAGAGCATGCTTCCGTCAGAGCCGGAATGCTCACGCTTCCTTGAAGGTTTGCAGAAGCAGCATGACCGGAAACGCATACATAGTACGAACGCGATCTCCTTCGGAGAATACAGGAAGGGGGCAGACGACAATGTATGAGCAGTTTTTCGGTATGGAGCACACGCCGTTTTCCCGGGATGTTCCTCCTGCGGCACTGTACGAATCCGCTTCCATGCGTGATGCACTGGGCCGACTCAGCTATGTGGCGGACAGACAGCTGTTTGCAGTCGTCACAGCAGATGCCGGTTGCGGGAAATCGACCTTGCTGAGAAAGTTTGCCGCCAGCCTGCCGCCGGAAAAATATATTCTTTTGTATCTGTCCGATTCCAAGCTGACGCCGCGCTGGTTCTACAGAGGCTGCCTTGACCAGCTGGGGTTGGAAGCACGTTTTTACCGGGGAGACGCAAAACGGCAGCTCCAGAAAGAGGTCGAGATTATCCGCGGAGTCCAACGAAGAAATGTCGTTTGTATCCTGGACGAAGCCCACCTTCTGGAGAAGGAAATGCTGGAGGAATTTCGGTTTCTCCTAAACTATCGTTTCGACTCCATGAGTCCTATGGCGCTGGTTCTTTGTGGACAGACAGAACTATGGGATAATAGGCTCCGTCTTCAGCGATATGCAGCAATACGCCAGAGGATCGATATCAACTGTGTTCTTCCGCATCTGGATCGTTCGGAAACGGAACAGTATATTCACTCGCATCTTGAGTATTCCGGATGTGACAGGGAGATTTTCAGCGATAAGGCACTGGATGAAATTTTCAAGGTAACGACGGGAATACCCCGTATGATTAACCGCATCTGTGAAAAAAGCCTGATGTACAGCTTCCAGCAACAGAAGCGGATTATCGATGACTACATGATCAAGTACGTAACCGAGCATGAGATGCTGGGAATGAATTGACCTCAGAATCGTATCTCCGGTGCCGCCTCTCAAATGGCGGTATCGGAATAGCTACAATACAGAGACAGCATTCAGAGCATGTCAGTGACAGCAAACCGGAGCAGACCGGAGACAGCTCAGGAGATCATTAACAGAATACTGCATGGAGCACAGTTCCGCAAAGAGCA
>CACYNZ010000538.1 GCA_902775835.1 uncultured Eubacteriales bacterium
AAACTGGTTTCGTATAGGCTGTTATATAGTCTCATCGGTTGGGAAAGTATTATTTAACTCCCTTCTGGTATTCAGTTCAGAATCTACAATCTTTATTTCCTGCACTGAAAGACAGCAATGCTTTGCACATGACTTACCTTAGCTTCACTGTACATTCCGGAAAGCCTCTTCTGAAGGCTGTTTACTGTTTCAAATGGCGGTGTAAAAAATCCGGCTCGGATATAAAAGCGACGGATCATGTTGTCCGTATGCCTGTTCGCCTGCTCAACATAAAAGCACCCCGTAAAGATTCCGCCGGGCTTCAGGACGCGATACGTTTCCCTGTAAGCCGCCTCTTTATCCGGGAAGGCATGAAAGCCGTTTAACGATACAACCACGTCAAAGGATTCATTCGGAAACGGCAGTGCCCCGACATCTCCCTGTTGAAATGTTATGTTGATAATCCGCATTGTCTCTGCCCGCTGTTTTGCCGCCGCCATCATCTTCTCAGAATAATCCAGGCAGGTTATATCGGCATTCCGCAGTGTTTTGAAAACCGGCATGGAAATAACGCCTGTACCTACCGGCACCTCGAGAAGCCTGCCCGAAAAGCCGGCGGGGATCGCTTCAAAAGACCTGGCCTCATACTCCAGAGCATCCTCTTTTGTCATCCTCCAGACATGCCTCAGCATCCATCTTCCAATACAGGTAGTCCCAAGCATCTGTCCGTCATAAAAGCTGTGCGCTTTTCCTAAATCCTTATAGGCTGATTTGATTTCATCTTTCCTGCTCATAGCATCATGTCTCCTTGTATTGATATCTTCGAATTGGCGCCCTTTGTGCGTCACGGATGTTGGCGTAATCATCCGTCTGCAGGCAGGCTGCAAGCATTTCGCAATAGTGATACGTCTTGATACCCATATGCTTCGCAATACAGATCATCAGAAAGTCACGAATTCCATGAAACAAGTCAGCGGCTTCCAGATTTGACAGGGCGTAATTTCGCTGTCTATGATCCAGACATCCGCCGAAATCCTCCTGTCGGACATGAGACGGATGG
The DNA here is from genome assembly GCA_902775835.1 of uncultured Eubacteriales bacterium. Next base: position 1,040 of record CACYNZ010000538.1, read on the forward strand.
CAATTGCTCCACCCATAGACCACCCGCAAATTCCTTTCACATGACTGCCACCATGTTCACAGACCCATACTCTACTGCAGCAATCTCCTCAATGGATGTGAAATCCTGATCTGGCTCCTCTGGCTCAAGTCCGGGGATAGCAGAAACTATGAGGTGATATCTTTGGCTCAAAACCGGCATCACCAGCGCAAAAGCATCGGGGCAAGTTCCATCGTCTGCAGCAACAGAAGCGTTGTCAACTCCTGTGAGCCAAATTTCTGAAATCGCATTCTTGATTCTCCCGCATCAGCCGTCATCCGGTATATCCGGTGTCATACGTGCCCTTTACCATGTTCTGATTTCATCCGCTAACAGAGTGTCAAGTCGCTTTCTGCTTTCCTTGCATTCTTTGCCATTCTTTCTGCCTGAGCGGAACAGTTTAACAGCGAGGGCAGCGATATCGAGAGGGCCGATTCTGCCGGCGCTGTACGGAAGCAGCAGGTGGGTGCCATATGGATAGATCACAGCTTTGGCTTCAGATGGATGGGGAAGAGATGCAAGTCTTTGCTCCATGCGCCTGGCATATTTGTCCGATTCCCACATGGAATCATCTGCTGCCGCAATGACAAGCAATCTGCCGTGAATTCGTTCAATTGGGATAAAGCAATACTCCGGAATCTCTTGGTTTTCCGCATGCTGAAATAATTCCCTTGAGCGCAGTTCATGGTGCTCCTTACAGCTTTTCACAATCCTGTCATAATACTGATGTTCTGTAAGCCCGTAGGACAGGTAGGGCAAGGCCTCTCCCCGGAAAGTAAATGTGGATTTGCCGCAGCACCATTCACTCATGCCTTCCTTTTTCCCTTCTTCGAAGCCTTCCATGACGATATCAATTGCTTCACAGACAACGGTGAACGTTATATCAGAATACAAGGAAGCAGCCATCAATGCCATATTGCCGCCAAAGGAAATTCCATAAACGCCGATTTTTTCAATTCCTTGATTCTTTAACCAATCAATCGCTTTCCCAAAATATTCGAGCGGCCATTCGTGCAGGCCGTCACTTTGCGCATGATCCTGCCATTTTCCGAGACCGAGAGAACAGCAGCCATGTTTGCCAAACCATCTGGCGAGGGCTTTGTTCACGATATTATTTCCCTCTGAATCAACCAGTGTGATAACACAGCGATCAGAATCCCCAGATGAGAAAAACCAACCTTCAAAA
>CACYNZ010000539.1 GCA_902775835.1 uncultured Eubacteriales bacterium
ACAGTTCGAACGCGTCCTGCCTGCCTCCTCTGTTGCCAATCTCTATCCCTTCAATTTCTCCGGTAAGACGGATCCCCATGGGATCTACATTGGCAGAGACAAGTTCGGCACCAACATCCTTACGGACTTTGACCGCCGCAGCGAGGACAAGACCAACAGCAACATTCTGATCCTCGGAAACTCCGGTCAGGGCAAATCCTACCTCATGAAGCTGATCCTGTCCAATCTGCGGGAGTCCGGCAAACGGATCATCATACTGGACGCGGAAGCGGAATACGAGGACCTGACAGCCAATCTCGGCGGCTGTTATATCGACTTCATGTCCGGTGCGTATCTCATCAATCCGCTGGAGCCGAAAGCCTGGACGGACGGGACCGGAGACATCGACCCTACCACCCCGGAGGCCTTCCGTAGGGTGACGCGCCTGTCCCAGCACATTGCCTTCCTCAAGGATTTCTTCCGATCCTACAAGGATTTCACCGACGCGCAGATTGACACGATCGAGATCCTGCTCATGAAGCTGTACAACCGCTTCGGCATCACGGATATGACGGACTACAGCGAGAAGCGGCCTGAGGACTTTCCCACCATGTCGGACTTCTACAAGCTTTGCGAGGAAGAATTCAACACCTATGACCGGCAGCGGAAATATCTCTACACGGAGGAGATGCTGCAGGAGGTCTGCCTGGGGATCCATTCCATGTGCGTCGGTGCCGAGAGTAAATACTTCAACGGCCACACCAACATTGTGGATGACCGCTTCCTCTGCTTCGGCGTCAAGGGTCTCATGGACACCAACAAGCGGCTGAAGGACGCCATGTTGTTCAACATTCTGTCCTACATGAGCAACGAGCTTCTGGGAAAGGGAAACACGGCGGCGTCCATCGACGAGCTGTATCTGTTCCTGACCAACATGACCGCCATTGAGTACATCCGAAACGCCTGCAAGCGCGTGAGGAAGAAGGACTCGGCAATCATCATGGCCTCGCAGAACATTGAGGATTTCCTGATCCCCTCAATCCGGGAGTTTACCAAGCCGCTGTTTTCCATCCCAACGCACCACTTCCTGTTCAACCCCGGGCAGATCAACCCAAAGGAATACATGGACGCCCTGCAGGTGGAGGGCAGCGAATATGAGCTGATTAAATACCCCGAACGCGGGTCCTGCCTGTACCGCTGCGGCAACGAGCGGTACCTGCTGCAGGTCATCGCCCCGGATTATAAAGCCGCCATGTTCGGAACGGCAGGAGGCAAATAATGGCTGCTGTCGGTGCTGCACTCAAAAAAATCCTGGTGTCGCTGCTCACCAGCAAAAAAGGGAGGAAGTTCCTGGCCTATACGGTTCTGGTGGTTCTGCTGGTCATCTTCATGCCGATCCTTACCGTAGTTGCCGTTATGAAATCCGATTTCAGTTTTGATCAAAATACGCTTTCCTCGGTTGTGGTATCAAATCTTTCCGCAGAGCAGCAGGCCCAGCTTCAGCTGATCAATGATACGGGTGTTGCAATCAATAACGCCATGAAGGAAGCCGGGTTTACCGCCAGAACCAAGGAAGCGGAGGTGCTGTTTATCCTTGCCTTGTCAGATCACATGGGGGAAGCTGATTTTGTCTCCAGACTGGTGGGATGCTTTGCTGAGGGTCAGACAGACGCACAGCTTGTGGCAGCTGTCAACGCAGAATTCGGAACGGAAATCCTTGTGGAGGACTTTTCCCATGTGATGCAGAGCATCCGTGCGGTTTATATTGACACCTCGCACTATACCGACCCCTCCACCAAAAACAATCTGGATCTCGTTCAGTATGCCATCGAAGCGGAAAAGGCAGGATGGGGTTATGTCTGGGGAACCTACGGACTTGTGCTCACAGAAGCCAGATTCGAAACACAGCTGGAGCAGTACCCGGATGACATTGGAGAGCACGAGGCGTTCATCAGGGAGCACTGGGTCGGCAGGCGGACGGCTGACTGTGTGGGATTCATCAAGGCCTACGGCTGGCTGAACCCCGAGACCTGCGAAATCGAATACGGCACGAACGGGATGCAGGATCTGAGTGCGGATGGCATGTACGAAGCAGCCACAGAGAAAGGCTCCATTGACACGATCCCGGAGATCCCCGGCCTCGCCGTCTGGCACAAAGGGCACATTGGGATCTACGTTGGCAACGGAGAAGTCATTGAGGCCATGAGCACGCGCAGAGGCGTGGTCTGTTCCAAGCTCGAAGACGGAGCCTGGACCGACTGG
>CACYNZ010000540.1 GCA_902775835.1 uncultured Eubacteriales bacterium
TTATATACTATACGCTGTCTGCGCAGTCAGCTGAGCTCAATATTCAGCCATCTGCCCTGCCGGATCCGCCAGTTCAGGAGCCGGTCACGCACAACTGCATCGATCAGGAACGCAATCCAGGGGGACAGAACCGCCACCGGTATCCCGGGCCACAGGTCTGCCAGCGGATAGCAGAACAGCCAGGTCAGTGCCGGACGCAGAATTGTGACCGACAGCAGGGCACAGATGGCAACAAAGCGTACGTCACCGGCACCGCGGAGCACGCCGGACTGGACCACACGCCCGTTCTGGGGAATCATGGCGATAATGGTCACGATAAAGGACATGGTCACCGCGTGGATGATCTCTTCATCCGTGGTGAACAGCATGGCCAGCTGCCGGCTGAACACGGAAATGACAATCATCAGGAAGATGGCCACAATAGTCCCGATACGCGAGGCCGCCTGGGCATAGCCCATGGCCATGTCCTTCCGTTTCGCGCCGAGGCTCTGCCCCACCAGGGAAGTCGCGGCGGTACTTACGCCGTCACCCAGTGTGAAGGAAAGCGAGGTTACCTGTCCGACGATCTGGTAGGCAGCAAAGGCGTTGGTCCCGATCCCGGCGATAAGCCTTGCCAGGATCAGGAATCCGATGCGCAGGCAGGTCGCTTCCACCATGGAGCTGGAACCCACTTTGAACAGGCCGCTCAATGTGGCACGCTCAAAGCGCGGCAGTCCGAGACGGTAATACCCGCCGCGGTGCATCGCAATGCACACGCAGATCAGGCTTGCGGATATGGTGCCGCAGGCCGTGGCAATGGCCGCGCCGCGGACACCCAGAGCCGGAAAACCGAGCTTGCCGTTGATGAGCACATAATTGAGACAGACATTGATCAGATTGGCGGTTATATTCGTCACCATGGTGATCCGGGTTTTCCCGATGGCACGCATGGCGGCACAGATGCACAGCTGCCAGCACTGGGGCAGAAACGCCAGGGAAATGATCCGGAAATAACTGGTGCTCAGCCCAAACGTGTCTTCATTGGCACCGCCCAGACGCATGAGCCATTCCGCGCCGAAGTATCCGATCAGGGTCATCAGGATGCCGATCACCGTGATGATCCCCAGGGACTGGTTCAGACACGCATTGGCGCCTCTCTGGTCCCAGGCGCCCTTGCGCCTGGCGCATATGGCCGTGGTTCCAATGCACAGTGCCTGCGCAAAGATCAGCATGATCATGCGCGGCTGACCAGTCAGGCCCACCGCGGCTATGGCAGCCGGGCCCAGAGTGCCCACCATCATGGTGTCCACAGACCCGATAATACTCAGAAGCGCTCCTTCCACGGTGGAAGGCCAGGCAATCGAAACCGTATTCTTATACAGCTTCACGGTCTCATCATGATCAATCACGTGACCCTCATGGTCCCTCACCTGCAGAAGTTTTTGCATAATTCCCATACTGAAGTCATCCCCATCACAAACAGCCGGATCATCTGTCCGCAGCCGTTTCTGTATCATAACATACCGGGAATGTACCCGCAATGGACGCAGAAAACGATTTATGCTCCAAGACAGCGCGCAGGATCAGCCATGCTGCTTCTAGTTTCCACGCCGGGTTCATAAAATACCCGTTCATACAGCCGAAGAGGTCGGATTGCTCTGGTCTTCGGAAGACCATTCATCTTGAGTCGTGTTCATAGAAATGCCCCACGCAGGCAGTATAGCCTGGTGGGGCTCACGATTAAAATGGAGGAGCTTCCTTCCGGGCATGAGTATGCTGATATTGTGTATCTTCCCAGACAGGGAGAAACCGTACCTGCACTGATTGTCGAGCTGAAATGGAATCAGTCTGCAGATTCTGCGATTGATCAGATCAGACAGAGAAAATATCCGACTGTGCTGCTAAACTGGGGTGGCCCCATTCTGCTTGTCGGGATAAGTTTCAACAAAGATGCTCCGGCAGGTCGAAGGCATTACTCCTGCAGAATCGAACCATGGCAGACATGATACAGCAAGCGCCCTGCCGGCACATGTCCGGCAGAGCGCCTTTTTCATGGAAACCTTCAGGCAATCCACTGTTTCAGCGGATACAGTCCGTACTCCATGGAATCCAGGCAGTCCAGCGGATAGCTCCCGTCATCCAGCCGCACCCATTCACCCTTTTCCCAGGCACTTCCGTCCCATACAGCCATCTGCAGGGCTTCATGCCATTTCTCCAGGTGCGGGGCAATCCGGATCCGGCCCTGCACAAG
>CACYNZ010000541.1 GCA_902775835.1 uncultured Eubacteriales bacterium
CCGATCCCGGCGATGACGGTTTCAAACGCGGTGTACAAGGTGTCGAATTTGCCGGGCGGGGCTTTTTCGTCATACAGCAGTTGACCGAAAGCGTTTTTGGGCGCGACGGCGATCGCGAACAAGGTATGCGAAATGATCGAAAAGAACAGGTAATAGACACTGTAAATGCTGGCGGCGGCGGTCCCGAAAACCGTGGCGATCATGAATATCGGACCTGCCGCGTACAAAGCGGATACGACATTGCCGATGATGACGTCCTCACGGTCAGCCGTTACCGTGCATTCAAACTTGGAAATCTCGAAAATAAGTTTGCCGTCCACCCACAGCTTCCCATGGTTGCCATTCCAGCGCCGACGGCCACGATAGGTGACATCTTCTGCGTCTCTTGCCATTTTGCTTCACTCCCTTACATCACAAAGTCAATCTTCAGATCTTCCATGGCGTTCACAGGAGTGATGCGCCCGGTGAGATACACGTTGGTTCCGGTGTTGTATTCACGGATCTGCTGAACAGTCATGTTCTCTGCCTTGTCGCCGTGAAGGATAGCATAATCCTTCTGGGCAGGCTCGTCGATGTCCACCCAGTTCTCCGCCGACTGGCTATTATCGAGCACATTGCCCTTCAGGCCACGGAAATAAACGCCAATCGCTGCAATGAAAAGCATCTTGTGATTGTAGTCGTTGATGACCTTGCCCACATACTCCTCCTTGAAGGTGTCGCGGATATCGTCCTGGATGAGGTCGATGGCCTCAATAATCTTGATGTAACGGAAATCCTGCCCAACATCCGTGGTGAACGTATGGAGAGAATTGCAAGCCCTGGCAATCTTCACGCCGTTGCCATCCTGCTCGTCGAAGAGGCAAAGCTCTCCGTTGTTGATGTTGCCATCGATATCCTCATAGGTATCGCAGTCCACAACCTCCGACAGCTCGTAATAGGTGGCGGAACGGTCCAGGGACAGCCCGGCCAGAATGCCGCCAATCCGGGCCGTATACTGTGCGGCCGTGTACTTGAGGTATTGTGGCACCGTTACCTTGCTCTCGTCGCCATCCGCTGCAAGCAGGGCATCCGTATACTCGGGATTCACCACACGGATATTGCCGGTCGTGAAGTTCACGATGCCATAATGGTCTGCTGCCACGTTGGCCACGACAGCCTTGAAGGTCTTGCGCTTGTTGTTGCGCTGTGCCTTCACCCAGCTGGCAAGGTCTTCCTGGTCCTGGGCATTGCCGGTAGGATTGCAGATGTAGTTCCACTTGACGGTGGTGATTTTCTTCAGGATATCCGCCTGGGCAAGCTTTGTCTCAGTGACGGTCCCGTCAGAAGCTCCACCAGAAACCGTGCTTCCGCCTCCAGCATCCAGCGAGTCAAGGTCAGCTCCGCCCCCGGAAACCGTTGCCTCTCCTGCACCTGCTTCCGCAGTGGGCGTCCCGACGGTCACACTGTCAAGGGGCAGCGTATAGACAAGCACCCGCAAAGGCGTCCCAAGCAGGGCCTTCTTGATGAGATCCACATTGCTGTCGGTAAGCCCCGTGGAAGGGATATCCGAGGTATCAGCAATGCGATAATAATTACTGGTGTTGGTCGTCTCGTTCTTCAGAATCATCACCAGGATGCCCCTGGCACTTCTGGCAATGGCTGTGGTAGACTGCGTGCGGAAGTTTATGATGACCTTTGGCAGGCCGAAAACTTCTTTTTCATTCGCCATCTTCCGTCTCCTCCTTCAGTTCAAGTTTCAGATTTCCCACAGACAGATCCACAGCCAGTGTCTCCATGTGCGGAGGCATTTCCACAGGCAGGTAGTCTGCGAAATCCAAATCAAATTCGTAATGCAGGACGCCGTCAACGATCCTGCTCCGTGTCTCCTGTACCGTGATGAAGCGGTCCTTCACATGGAAGACCGGTCTCACCGCCCTGTCCAGGGCATCGACGGCATCATACAGCTCGCTCCTGTGGATGCGGTTGAAGCCGTCCGGCAGGAGTATCAGCTGCAAATCGATGGCAAGGCGGCGCTCATAGAATACCGGGTCAAAGGTTTTCCGCCTGGATGCGATTTTGATGTAAAAGTAGGAACCGGATGCCTCTTTCACATTGTCGAAATGCACCTCATAAGCGGAAAGCCCGGCCTTGACCTTCACCAGGTCCGCCAGGGCTGCCCTCAGTTCCTTGGCGGTTATCATGACAGCAGCCCTCCCAGAATCCTTCGGGCATCCGCCCGGATGGACGC
>CACYNZ010000542.1 GCA_902775835.1 uncultured Eubacteriales bacterium
TGGGCATCCTGCGAGAAACTGTTGCCGATGGACAGAATTTTCATAGGCTGATCCTCCATCCTTTCTTATGGTCCGCGGAGGGCGGACGCTGACGCCGCCATTATACACCAGACATTCCGGACACGCATCCCGCTGAGCACATGTCCGCATTCTGATCATATCTGCATGTTTTACGCCCAATTTGATCTTTTCATTCTCCCTTCCGTCTGGTAATCTTACCATAACAGGTTTTCTCTGAACACGCACTCTGAATGAGGGGGAACTGAATATGGAATACACGCATCTTGGAAGAACCGGTCTTCTGGTCAGCCGCCTGTGCCTTGGCACCATGGCCTTCGGCAACAGCTGCGACGAAAAGGAATCCTTCCGCATCATGGATGAAGCCCTGGACCTGGGCATCAATTTCTTCGATTCCGCCGACAACTACGGCAAGGCGACCAACAATGAGGGCATCACCGAAAAGATTCTCGGGAAATGGTTCCGCCAGGGCGGCGGCCGCCGGGAAAAGGTGGTGCTGACCACCAAAGTGCACGAGGAAATGCACGATCCCAATGACGGACCCAACAGCCCCGGCGGTCTTTCCGCCTACAAGGTCCGCCGTCATCTGCGCTCCTCCATGGAACGCCTGGGCACGGATCATATTGAGCTGTACTTCATGCACCACATTGACCGCAGCGTTACCTGGGAAGAAATGTGGGATGTGTTCGAGCAGCTGTACCGTGACGGGCTCATCGACTATGTCGGCACCAGCAACTTCCCTGCCTGGGCCTTCACCATGGGCCAGGAAAAGGCCAATCAGCGCCATTTCTTCGGCATTGCCGCCGAAGAGCATCTCTATAACCTCCTGGTCCGTCAGGCGGAGCTGGAAGTCCTGCCCGCCGCCAGAAAGCAGGGCATCGGCATCATGACCTGGTCGCCCCTGTCCGGCGGCCGCCTGACACAGGTCTTCTATGACCGCCTCTGCCAGCAGCGGGATGCCGGCGGGCTGGACAAGCAGCAGACAGCCCTGATCCGGAAACTGGATCAGTACCACGCCTTCTGCCGCGATCTCGGCGTTACTCCGGAGAACGTCGGCCTTGCCTGGCTCCTGAGCAATCCCGCCGTCACCTGCCCCATTGTCGGCGCAAGCCAGGCCGGTCAGCTCACTTCCTCCCTCAAGGCCCTGGAATGCAAGATGACCCCGGAAGTGCTCGCCCAACTGGACAGCATTTTCCCCAAGGTCGGCGAAGCCCCTGAAGCCTACGCCTGGTAAAGCCTCCCGTAACCCACATCTCAAATGAAAGGACGGATCTGAATGACACAGACCATGCGCGCCCTCAAAGCCTATGGAAAGCACCAGTATCGTCTGGAAGAAGTCCCCGTGCCCGAGCTGCGGGACGGCGAGATGCTCATCCGGGTGGAAGCCTGCGGCATCTGCGCCGGGGATATCAAGGCCCATGACGGCATCTCCCGCTTCTGGGGCGGGGACGGCATGCCTGCCTATGTGGAACCGCCCTTCACGCCCGGTCACGAGTTCTTCGGCCGCATTACGGCCATGAAAGGCGACGTGCCCGGCAATTTCCGGATCGGCGACCGCGTCATTTCCGAGCAGATCGTCCCCTGCGGCACCTGCTGGTACTGCCGACGCGGCATGTACTGGCTGTGCGATCCCCACAACGTGTACGGCTTCAAGCATCACCTGAACGGCGGCATGGCGGAATACGCCGTGCTCCCCAGAGGCTCCATCAACTACCGCGTGCCGGATGATTTCTCCCTGGAGGAAGCCGCCCTCATTGAGCCCTTTTCCTGCTCCCTGCACGGCGTGCGCCAGGCACAGATCGGAAGCGGTGACACCGTGGTCCTCGCCGGCGCCGGCACCCTCGGGCTCGGCATGGTACAGTCCATCCGCGCCTCCTTCCCCTGCCGGAAGCTCATCGTTCTGGACATGATGCAGCGCCGGCTCGACCTCGCAGAATCCTTCGGCGCCGACTGCGTGATCAATCCGGGAACGTGCGATGCCGTAAAGGAAGTCCTGGCCATGACGGGCGGCGTGGGCTGCGATGTCTATATCGAGGCCACCGGCCATCCCTCCGCCGTTCAGCAGGGTCTGGACATGATCCGCAAGGGCGGCACGTTTGTGGAATTCTCCGTCATGAGCGGGCCTTCCACCATTGACTGGAGCATTATCGGCGATGCCAAGGAAATCACCATCCGCGGCTCCCAGCTGAGCCCCGGCGTGCCCG
>CACYNZ010000543.1 GCA_902775835.1 uncultured Eubacteriales bacterium
CCTGTTCCTCGGCCTGCTGACGATGCCCACGAACATGCTGCTCGGCCTCGGCATTATGCTTGCGGCCAATGAGGTGCCTCGGATTGCCCAGCAGTTCGGGCTCGACACCAGCGTCCATGTCCACATGATGTCGGTTGTGCATGCCACCAGCATGGCTGTCAACGTGGGCAAGAGCCTGGTCAAAACCGCGGCGAAGTAAGGAGGGCACTATGGCTTTACTGTTTTCTGTGGTCACAATGACCGCGGACGATCAACAGGCTGAGTTCCTTGTATCGGGGATCCCGGCTGCATTTGAAGATCTGGATGGCTGGACAGCGTTCCATGACTTGCTGGATCAGACAGAGCACGAGCAGGAGATCTCTGTCCACGCAGAAACCTATCTTTATGGCGAAGGAGAAACCTTTCGGGCTTCCCCGGAAGAGATTGCGTATCTCACACTGCGTGCAGAACGGACACCCAATTTCCTTTCCGGGCACTGTGACTGCATCGCAGACAGCGATTTCTCTTTCTATTGGATGCCTGACGCAGAAATGGAGGAACCGGTACTATGACCCAATACATTTATCCGCAAAACCTTAAGGCAAAAGCCAGCCTTTGGCTGTGGGGCATGCGGGACTTCGTGATCCTGTGTATTGCGGCGCTGCTTTCCGTTGTGGCATTGGTTCAGCTTCACTGGCTGGCGCCGGCAGCGCTCACCCTCTGCTATGGCTTTTTGACTATCCGGCATGATGAGTCCACCATCATGGATTTCCTGCGCTGGGCGGTCCGCTATTTTATCTCGACCCAGCAACTGTTTTTCTGGAGGTGACGTTGTGAAAAAACAGAAGAAGGGCAGCTCCGTTCAGGACCTGCTCGGGATCAAAACCTTTACCCGTTACGGGCTCTCCACCACAAGTGGGGAGCTCGTTTTCTATCTGGTCAGTCCCACCAACATCTCCGTGCTGTCCTGCACAAATATTGAGATCAAGGTGCGCCACCTCATGATGGTGCTCTCTGCGCACCCGGACATTGAAATCGTCTGCACCGATTCCAGGGAGTGCTTTGATGACAACAAGGCGTTCCTTGTCGGGCGGCTCCATGAGGAGCAAAACCCGCAAGTACGCAAGCTGCTGAAGAAGGACGTGGATTTTCTCGATCATGCTCAGGCGGAGATGTCCACAGCGCGGCAGTTCCTGTTCCTGATGCGCTGTAAAAACCTGAAGCCGGAGCAGGCAGAGGAATACCGCACCAAGGAATTCTTCGATCTCATCTCCCCCGGCGTTGTGAAATTCATGACGGATCACTACATTGTGGGCGACAGCTACCGCTGCGTGTGGGTAATCCGGGAATACCCGCCCACGACCGAGACCCAGGCGATCCTTGCGCAGCTGGCAGACCGAAGTGGCGTGACGCTTCGAATGTACCACCGGCTGGTAGACTCCGGCGAGCAGCGGAAGATCGTGCAGAATGCCACGCGGCGCAACAAGCTCATGTCCACCGGCAACGATGTGACTGAAACCATCCAGGCGGAGGGCAACCTGCAGGACGTGGTGCAGCTTCTGGCGGAGCTCCGGAAGAACCGGGAGCCGCTTCTGCACTGCGCGGTCTTTCTGGAGCTGAAGGCCCGCAGCATGGAGCAGCTCAAGGAGCTGCAGCAGGACATTGCCATGGAGCTGACCCGATCCAAGATCACAGTGGACCGTCTGACCCTGCGGCAGAAGGAGGGCTTCCTCTCTGTCCTGCCCATCGGAGCAAACCAGTTCGGGGCTCAGTTCGAGCGTGTCCTGCCCGCCTCCTCGGTTGCCAATCTCTATCCCTTCAATTTCTCCGGTAAGACGGATCCCCATGGGATCTACATTGGCAGAGACAAGTTCGGCACCAACATCCTCACGGACTTTGACCGCCGCAGCGAGGACAAGACCAACAGCAATATCCTAATCCTCGGAAACTCCGGTCAGGGAAAGTCCTATCTGATGAAACTGATCTTGTCCAACCTGCGGGAGTCCGGCAAACGGATCATCACACTGGACGCGGAAGCGGAATATGAAGACCTGACGGCAAGCCTCGGCGGGTGTTACATCGACTTCATGTCCGGTGCGTATCTGATCAATCCGCTGGAGCCGAAAGCCTGGACGGACGGGACCGGAGACATCGACCCTACCACCCCGGAGGCCTTCCGCAGGGTGACGCGCCTGTCCCAGCACATTGCCTTCCTCAAGGATTTCTTCCGTTCCTACA
>CACYNZ010000544.1 GCA_902775835.1 uncultured Eubacteriales bacterium
AGGTATTCCCTGAAAGGGATGACGGAACTGAATGGTACGATGATCCGGAGTATAATCTCGGATGGGATGTCGGCCTGCTGCCGGGAAACCGCCCTTAAATTCTTTTCCATCAATGTTGTTGTCGGCGATGAGGATAATACCTATGTCAGAGGTGGGAAAATGATCCCATTCCCGTATCTGAACGAGTTCAACACAAAGAAAGGGAGTCCGACTGAGTGAACAATAAACTGATCGGAGATCGCATCAAGGCAGCGCGGTTGGCAAAAGGGTTGAGCCAGGAGCAGCTGGGCGAGAAACTAGGCGTTTCATTTCAGGCTGTAAGCACCTGGGAGCAAGGTAAGTTTCTCCCGGATTCGGATCGCCTTCCTGAACTGGCGAAGGTACTTGATCTGTCACTGGATTCCCTTTTTGCCGAAGAAGAAAAGAACTGGGAACTGAAGCCGGTCAATTACGATGTAAGCCACATGTTTACCTTTGTGAAGGGCCGGGCACAGATGCTGGGGCTGCCCCAGACACTGGCTGTGATGGATTTACTGCGGCCCGCGCATGGCGCACAGCAGCGGAGCTCAAAGTATGGTTTTGAATGTTCCTATATGGCGCACCCGCTGACGATGGCCTGTCATACGTTGGCAATGGGCCTGAAGGACGACGATGTGCTTGCTGCTGCGCTGGCCCATGATATGGTCGAGGATTCGCATATGAAGCCAGATGATCTTCCTGTAAATGACAGGGTCCGGGAAGCAGTACGGCTGGTTTCCAAGAACATGTATGATCCAAACGAACCGGACTGGGAAAAGCAGTACTTTGCCAATATCCGGAAGAATCCGCTGGCATGTATTGTGAAATGCCTGGACAGGACAAATAATCTGGCAGGCATGGCAGACGCATTTTCCCGGAAACGGATGATTCAGTATACCGAGGAAACAGATCATTATTATCCAGCGCTGCTGGATGTGTTGAAAAAGGTGCCTGAGTGGAACGACGTCTGGTGGCTGCTACGGTACCAGATGATGACCATGACGGAGGCGTTCAAGCGCCTGCTGTGAGGAGGGACATGAATGGGAGAACGGTATTTATACATGGTATGCAGGGACGGGAAAATCCCATCACTGATCAGGCTTGGATCGTTTGCCAGGATGGAAGCAGATCTGTATGCGTATCCCGGGGTATGGAAAGACACACCGCATCTGAACGATATCCGGGTTGGAAAAGGTTGCTTCATGGATTATGACGATGTCTCGGATGAAGAAGCTGAGGAAATACGCCTGCAGATACAAGCGCAATACGACAAGATGGCAAAAGTCCGGGTGTATATCGATATGGACGGTGTGCTGGCGGATTTTGACCGGGGTGTCCGGGAACTGTGCCACATGGAGCCTCAGTCCCAGAATGGAAAGCGGGATACAAAGATTGACGATCTTATGTGGGATGCGCTCCGGAAAGTTGATCATTACTATGATAAGCTGGAACTGATGCCCGGCGCGAAGGAAATGTTTGATCTCATTTACTGGAAATACGGAGACCAGTGCGAAATCCTGACAGGCGTCCCTCGCCCGGAGCGCGGTATCATTACAGCAGGTGAAGACAAGATAGCCTGGACAAAACGAAATCTATCAGAGGAGGTGAAGATCAATATTGTCCTGCGGAAAGAAAAGCTTCAGTTCTGCAAAGGGCCAGACTCTGTGCTTATTGACGACCGGGCAAAGACGATCCGGGACTGGAAGGAGGCTGGCGGGATTGGCATCCTGCACACAAGCCCGAAAGACACGCTGGATCAATTGAGGGCACTGGATTTACTGTGATCATCAGACTGCCGCAGGTGAAAAGCCTGCGGCCTTTTTGATTGATGAAAAAAACCATCAATAGTAATCAAGACACCGTCAACACGTTACGTTCAACGGAAGCAGCCCGTTAGGTTCGACCATTCAAACTGTTATGTTCAACGGAGGCTCCTCGTTACGTTCGACAGGATGGGGAACGATAGGGTTCGACCTGTTCCTCTTGATCCGAGGGACGGCTGTTCCAGTTTGTATAAGTGTGTACCGGCATTGTCACTCACCCTTCCGGAAAGAGAACTGGCGGAACACGGGGATTGCACCGTATCTTCCTTCAAGGTAAGCCTTGCTCAATTTCTTGTCGTACCGCTCTTTGAAGCGATCCAAGGAATAGATGTTGCTGGCGTTTTCTGCATCT
>CACYNZ010000545.1 GCA_902775835.1 uncultured Eubacteriales bacterium
TTCTCGTTCATATGGTCAGTCCTCCTGGGGGCAGATTGGTTTTCAAATCGATGATCCGCTGATTCCGGCTGCCTCGGAAGGCAAGACCGGCGTCACGCTCATCTTCCAGAAAGGGGCCGTCCACCACCACGTCCACGTAGGACAGCAGGGGCGATTGGGCGACATCTTCCAGACAGTTGCCGGTGTACAGCCAGATATCCTTGTCAGGAAACACAGCTTTCACCTTTCTGAGGAAAGGCAGCAGGGCTTCCTGGTTCTCCGGCTCCATGGGCTCGCCGCCGAGAATGGAAAGGCCCTGAATCCAGCTGGGACTCAGGGCTTCCAGGACGGTATCTTCAGTTTGTTTGGTGAATGGCTCTCCGTAATCAAAATCCCAGGTCTCCGTGTTGAAGCAACCGGCGCAGTGCCTTCGGCAGCCGGACACAAACAAGGATACCCGGACTCCGAGGCCGTTGGCGATGTCTGTCTTTTTGATGGTGGCGTAGTTCATGAATCCTCCTGATCGGAATGGCGAGCCTTCTGTTCAGCGATGGCTTTTGTATACACATTGTGGGATTCCCTCATATTCTGACCGCAGTAGAGCCAATCGTCACCCCGCCACACATGGAAGACTGGAGAACGGCCGAACGGGTTTCCATCCGGTCTGTCTTTGGTCACATAAGCAGCAATTTCGCCACAGCTGGCAAGCAGGTGTACTTCCTTATCCGAACCGAAGGAATCCAGCCAAGCCTGACGCATGCTTTTCTTTTCACTCACAGATGCAGCACCCTTTCCGCAATTTCCTGGGTCCGACCCTGGTTGAAATAGTTAGTGCCCAGATACCCACAGACACGGCGGCACACGTTCATGCGCTTTTCATCCCTGTTTCCGCAGTTCGGGCACTCCCAGATAAGCTTGCCATCTTCCTGTACAATTTGAATCTCTCCGTCAAAGCCGCAAACCTGACAGTAATCGCTCTTGGTATTCAGCTCGGCGTACATGATGTGATCATAGATATAACGCATGACGGCCAGCACGGCGGGAATGTTGTGTTGCATGTTGGGCACTTCCACATAGGAGATCGCACCACCGGGAGACAGCGCCTGGAACTCCGCCTCAAAGCCCAGTTTGGAAAAGGCATCGATGGGCTCTGTCACATGCACGTGATAGCTGTTGGTGATGTAATTCTTGTCTGTGACATGCGGGATGATGCCGAACCGGCGCTGAAGGCATTGGGCAAACTTGTAGGTGCTGCTTTCCATTGGCGTGCCATACAGGCTGTAGGAGATGTTCTCAGCCTCACGCCACTGCTTAGTCTTGGCGTTCAGGAATTCCATCACCTTCACGGCAAAGTCATGACCGGCGGGATCGGTATGGCTGACACCCTTCATCCGGTACACACACTCGCACAGGCCGGCGTAGCCCAGGGAGATGGTGGAGTAGTTGTCGTACAGCAGCTTGTCGATCTTTTGGCCTTTGCCAAGCCGTGCAATCGCGCCATGCTGCCAGAGGATCGGGGCCACATCCGAAGGGGTACCCAGAAGGGTCTCATGCCGGATACGCAGGGCTTTATGACACAACTCAGTACGTTCCTCCATGAGCTTCCAGAAAGCATCCTCGTTTCCATCTGCCGAACAGGCCACATCCACCAGGTTGATGGTAACTGCTCCCTGATTGAAGCGGCCATAATACTTGTGTGTTCCGTCAGGATTCAGGCCAACGGTATCAGGAGTGAGAAATGCCCGGCAGCCCATGCAGGTATAGACATCGCCGTTCTTCAGCTGCTTCATGATCTTGGCGCTGATATAATCCGGCACCATGCGCCGGGCAGTACACTTGGCCGCCAGTTCCGTCAGGTACCAGTAGGGGCTGTCCTTGGTCATGTTGTCCTCATCCAGGACATAGATCAGTTTCGGGAAGGCAGGAGACACCCAAACGCCCACCTCATTCTTGATTCCCTGATAGCGCTGCTTCAGGGTTTCTTCGATGATCAGGGCGAGGTCTTTCCGGGTGCGCCCTTCCGGCACTTCATCCAGATACATGAAAACCGACACAAAGGGGGTCTGGCCATTGGTGGTCAGCAGGGTCTGAATCTGGTACTGAATCGTCTGCACGCCACGATTAATCTCTTTCCGGACGCGCATCTCCGCAATCCGATAGATCTCATTGTCAGAGCAGATGCAGCCGATCTCCTGCATTTCTTCCCGGACCTC
>CACYNZ010000546.1 GCA_902775835.1 uncultured Eubacteriales bacterium
TCCCGGAGCACTTTCATCTCCGAACTGAAAGAACTCTGGAGAATATTGTTTCACAGGAGGCTCACATGAAAGAATCTACCAAGAAAGCAATCCGCACCGCGGGTCGGTATTCTACTCGCACCATGATTCTGGCGGCTGCACTGGCGGTTATGGTCTGCGCTGTGGCCCTGGCGGCAACCCAATGGCATGTGTTCGACAGTCTATCCTTTATGCTGGGCACCACGCCGCCTCCGGCTGCGGATTCTCTGATGCAGAGCAATCTGTATCAGGACACGGTCAATAATGTGGAGATCACCGTCCGGGAAGCGGGCTATGATGGCCGCACGCTGCTTCTGCAATACAGCTATCGGATGCTGGATGTGGATACACCTTATGGGGTGACGGCCGGCGAGATGTTTGGCGACCGTCTTCCTGAAGGCATGACTGCTGATACGATTGTGGAAGGGCTGAATGGTACTGCGGAAGAAGATCTGGAAGCGCATCATGTCGGTTGGTGGATTGATGCACTCTGGCTCAACGGTAAAGAAATGGAGATGCCCAATAATTCCGGATCCGTCGTATCCGGAAGCACGGTCCCTGGTGAAATCATCCACACCGAATACTGGCGTCTGGATAATGAAGGCTTTTCTCTGAACGGCCCGATCCAGATCAGTCTGCCCATCGGCGAACGGCAGGATCTGTCTGATTACAGTAAAAAGAATCATCCGGAAAAATATGATGTGGACGGCTCCCTGAAGCTTCCGGAGAAGGGTATCGTTACTTTCACCTATGATGCAAAGGACATCCTGGCCCAGGTGAAAACACTCCACCCCGAAGAAGAAAAAGTGCTGCCCGATGTCACCGCGAAGGTAAAGGAAGCCGCTTTCTCTCCCCTCATGACCTACATCACCCTGGATCTGAAGGTGAACCCAGATTCCCTGGCGGCATTCATCAAGGCGAACGGCGAAGGCCCGAAGAATGAGGCAGGCGAAGTCATGTGGCCTTACGGCGGGATGGACGTATTCCAGGATTGGGTCTGCAGTCTGGAGCTGGTGGATGGACAGGGTAATCTGGTATTCCCCGGACACGCCGGGCAGAACGGTTACGGCAACGAGTGGGCTGAATTCCTCTATCCTTATCTGGAAAACATTCCTGCTGAGCTGTATCTGGCCCCGATTGAGGATGGTGTGGCAGATATGAGCCAGGCCGTGCGTGTGAAGTGATCGTAATAAACCAAGCGTTATCTCAGGAGGGCACGAAGTGATCCGTGCCCTCCCGTCTTTATCGGGTGATTTGAAATGAAACGTGTTTTGATGATTGTCACAGTATTTATGGCGACATGGCTTCTTCAATCTGTTCAGGCTGAAGGTCACATGTATTCTATCGAAGAACTGAATCGGATGGGACAGCCGGAGTGGAAGGAAACCTATCAGGCAAACGGCAGAACTGTTGAAGTGGACTGCACTGTTGACATACCGGACGTCAGCAACTTCCCGGTCCTGACGGTCCAGGCTATGCCGCCGGTTGAAGAGCCGTTATACAGCGCACTGCTCCAGCGCTATGCCGCGCCTAAAGGAACAAAGCTTGATTATGAATTCAGATCCAATGATTATCAGACAGTTCTATCGTATGCTGATCCCGGCGGCTGGGATGAAAAGGCTGGCGAAATACCCGGCAAGGTCACGGAACGTTGGCACTCATTGCTGAAATATAACCTAGGCGGCGCATATGCCGACAACAATGATCTATCGCTGCGGGATGCTTTTTCCATTGCGCAGTCGCGTCTTGAAGAAGCGTTTCCAGGTATAGAACTGAAGCTGATGGATGTAGCTTTGCATGACAGATTGCAGAACAAGAGCAGCGGTCAGTATCTTCGGGAAAAGGGCTGTTATTATCTGTACTGTACACAAAAGCTGCATGGTATTCCGTTCCTGGCTCCGATTGCTGCGGCATTTGTTCATTACGGATCCATGCCGCATAACCTCTATGCGCTTCAGCAAAGGGGGATTGTGTACGCGGCAATTTATGATCAGGATTCGTTTTCCATCAACAGTTATTGCTGGAAAGAAACCGCCGTTCTGTATGATGATGTGCCGTTGCTCTCTTTCGATCAAGTGAAGCCCCAGCTGGAAGCATTGATTATGAGCGGCAATATCCGTTATGTATATCATGTCGGCCTGGGCTATGTGCAGTACTGTGCCAATGAAAAC
>CACYNZ010000547.1 GCA_902775835.1 uncultured Eubacteriales bacterium
AGCCGGCTGTGACTGGACAGCAGCCCGAACTGGGCCCAGCGCTTGTAGACATCCGCCGGCGCCGTGGACTCAAACCCGGATATGTCATGGCTCCAGTAGCCGAACCCGCTGTGGCTCATGGACAGTCCGGCGCGCAGGGTCTCCGCCATGGAGACATAGGACGCGGTATTGTCTCCGCCCCAGTGCACCGGGAACTGCTGTGAGCCCACGGTTGCCGCCCGCGCGAACACCATGGCCTCGCCTTCCCCGCGCACCTCGCGGATCAGATCAAACACCATCCTGTTATACAGGTAGGCATAGTAGTTATGCATATGCATGGGATCCGAGCCGTCGTGATACCGGATGCTGCGCACCGGGATCCGCTCACCGAAGTCGGTCTTCAGGCAGTCGACCCCCATCTCAAGCAGCGGCCTGAGCTTGCTGCAGAACCATGCGCGTGCTTCCGGATTCGTGACATCCAGGATCCCCATGCCCGGCTGCCAGAGATCCGTCTGCCATACATCCCCGTTCTCCCTGCATATCATGTAACCGCCTTCCAGTGCCTCCCGGAACAGTGGGCTCTGCTGGGATATGTAGGGATTCATCCAGCAGCACAGGTGCAGCCCTTTCTCATGGTAGCGCCGGAGCATGCCTGCCGGGTCCGGGAATGTATCCGGGTCCCAGGTGAAATCGCACCAGTTGAACCCGCGCATCCAGAAACTGTCAAAGTGGAAAGCACTGAGCGGGATCCCGCGCTCCGCCATGCCCTCTATGAACGAGGTCGCGGTTTCCTCATCATAGCGTGTGGTGAAGGATGTGGACAGCCACAGCCCGAAGGACCAGGCCGGGAGCAGGGCGGGCCGTCCGGTCAGTGCGGTATACAGACTGACCGTGCCCTTGGGTGTAAGCCCGTCCATGATATCATACGTGATCTGTTCGCCCTCACAGGAGAACTGTACGCGCTCGACCTTTTCACTGGCGACCTCAAAGGAGACATCCCCGGTGTCCTCCACCAGCACGCCCCAACCGCGGTTCGTCTGGAAGAAGGGGATGTTCTTGTATGCCTGCTCGGATGCCGTGCCGCCGTCCGCGTTCCACATGTCCACGGTCTGCCCGTTCTTGACATACGCCGTGAAGTGTTCGCCCAGGCCGTACACACACTCGCCCACATCCAGGTCCAGGGAATCGATCAAATAGCTTTTCCCGCTCTGCCTGTCCAGTGCATGCGCCATGGCCCGGAACCCACTGCGCGTGAGCACGGTCCCGTCTGCACGCACGTATTCCACGCACCAGGCGCCTTCCTGGATGCGCACCCGGGCCGTGAGATCGCCCGAGGTGAAGGATACCATGTCCTGCGTCTGACGGATCACGGGTTCCACCGGCTCCTCCATGGTTTCAAACCTTGGCGCATGGTTCACCGTCCCGGCAAAGTGGGTGACCTGTACACGGATGATGTTCCTGCGCGGGGCAGTGAACATGACCTCCAGTACGCCGCCGTCCAGCATATCCCCGCGCCCGCGCACCGGCCGGCATGCAGCCAGTACGCGCAGGGCGCCATCCTGCACCTGCGTACGCACACACTGGGTCGCAAACTTCATGGTATACTGATCCCGGATCAGCCAGTATCCGTTCGTGAACTTCATTTTGCGGTCTCCTTCAGATAGTTCATCGCCAGGGTCAGGATGTCCCGGTCCGTGGCATAGGTCAGAATCTTCATCGCCTGTTCATAGGGAAGCCATTCCAGTGCGGAAACCTCGCATTCCTGATTGATCAGCCGGTCGGAAACCGCTTCCGCGATAAAGAAAACCACATCCTTGAGAACGTCCTTCCGGGGCGAATAGGAAACCACATGGCGGAACCGGGTATCCAGCCGGACCTCCAAGTTCGTCTCCTCCCGGATTTCCCGCAGGGCCGTTTCCTCCTCCGTTTCGCTGCCCTCCACATGCCCCTTCGGCAGGGAGATGTGCCCCAGCGCCATATGCTCGATCAGAAACAGGAGCTGTCCGTCCGCCCTTTTCCATACCACCGCGCCGCAGGATTTTTCCTTTTCCACCGCTTTGCTTCCCTTCTTTTTGTTTTTGGATTTCGCAGGCATTTTATCACAGGGCTCTCCGCTCCGGCAAGCCTTGACACCCGCTTCCCCGCATGATAATTTTGAAACCGCAGGAATCAGCCGCCCGGGCAGGGCTCCGGGCTTGTTTAT
>CACYNZ010000548.1 GCA_902775835.1 uncultured Eubacteriales bacterium
ATATTGGACCGTTCATGGCCTGAGATCCTCCGCTGCTCCGGCAGCCTTCGTGTACTTCCAACGACATCTCCCGGATTCAATTCGGGAGTTTTTTTCATGATTGGAGCAAGCATGGAGCGAAAAAACATCCCGCAGTCCGAAACACGCCTGACCCTGCTGTACGCCCTGTCCTGCCTCGGCAGTGCCACAGAGGCACAGCTGAACCGTTTTCTGACGGAAACCGGGCTTATGAACTATATCACCATGGTCATGACGCTGACTGATCTGGAAAGCGCGCATGATATCGCGCGTACGCCGCATCCCCTGGGCAATGTGCTGGAGCTCACCGAAGAGGGCACATACATGCTCAAAAGCTTTCAGGGGCACATTCCGACCTCCGCCCGCACGCGCATCGAGCAGAAAGCTCCGGCCTATTGCCGCTTCTTCGAAAGCGAGCGTCAGACCCCTGCCACCCTGCTCATGCAGTCTGACGGCCGTTCCTGCCTGAATCTGGAAATCCTGGAAGGCAGGCTCAGCGTGCTCACGGTCATGCTGATTCCGGATGTCTGTCCCACCTTCGTCCAGCAGCGCTGGATCCGCGCTGCAGCCGAAGTCTACCGTCTTGTCACGGAAACGCTGGAAACCACGCCGTCGGACGGCTCCATGCCGGAAAACGCCACGCTGGTTCCCATATCCGATACTGAATGGAAGCTGTTTCTGCAGTCCTCGGTTCTTTCACCGGACTTCGCCCTGGCCATTACGCTGCCCGATTCCGCGCTTCTCAGCCGCTGGGCTTCCGCGTGGCCGCAGGCCTGTCCCATGCTCCGGGAATCCGTGCTCCGTCTTCTCCGGGAAGTCGAGCCGAACGATCCGAATATTCTGTAAATGTTCACTTTTGTGTCTGAATTTCCTCACTTTCGGACTTTCACGGCAGATTATCTGATATTTTTCCGAACATTTTTCATTTTCAGCTATTCCATGATTCGTTTTTTGTGGTATAATGCCACTCGATTTCATCCTAAAGGAGCAAGACTGCCGTGGACAAGATCCGACGTAATGAGCGCATGAGCGCCATGATCAAAATCCTCTCCGATTCTCCGAACCATATCTTTACCCTGAGCTACTTCTGCGAGCTGTTCGGAGCCGCAAAATCCACCATCAGCGAGGATATTGACCTGCTGCGGGACACCCTGAGCCATTACGGGCTTGGCGAACTGGAAACCATTACCGGCGCGCACGGCGGTGTTGTCTTCCGGAACCGGGTAAGCCGGTCCGCCGCCTATGAATGCATCTCTGACATCAGCAAGACACTCAGCGATCCCTCCCGGGTTCTGCCCGGCGGGTTTCTCTATTACTCAGACATTCTGTCCGATCCCGTGCTGACGCGCAAGATGGGTTCCATACTGGCCACGGTCTATCAGGAGATTCATCCGGACTTCGTGCTTACCATGGAAACCAAGGGCATTCCGGTTGCCCTGACCACGGCTGAATCCCTCGGGGTTCCGCTGGTCATCGCCCGGCATTCCTCAAAGTTCTATGAAGGCTCTGCCGTGAACATCAATTATGTTTCCGGCTCCTCCGGCAGCATTCAGACCATGTCCCTTGCCCGGCGCGCCGTTCACAGCGGCGGACGCTGCCTGATCGTGGATGATTTCCTCAAGGGCGGCGGCACCGCAAAGGGCATGATCGACCTGATGCGTGAATTCGAGGTCGAAGTCGCCGGTCTTGCCTTCGTCATGGCCACCGTGGCGCCTTCCCGCCGCCGCATCAGCGGTGAGAAATCCCTGATGACCATGGAAGTCATCCACCAGGATGACGATCTGCCGTCCCTGACGGTGCGTCCGTCGGACTGGCTCAAACCCTGATTACACACTGCCGCAGCCATGGTTGCGGCAGCTTTTGAGGTTCACGGAATTATGGATAAGGAATGGCTGATTCTGGTCGGGCTCGGCAATCCGGGTCCCCGCTATGCCCATACCCGGCATAACTGCGGCTTTGACACCCTGGACCTGGTGATCGATCACCTGCACGCTTCCGCCCCTCGGGAGCGCCTGCAGGGCGCCCTGTACGAAGCCAGTTTGGACGGAAAGCGCATCCTGCTGGTCAAGCCCATGACCTTCATGAATGATTCCGGACTGTGCGTGCGCGCCGTCATGGACTATTACCACTGTGCCCCCGGCCGTCTTTTGGTGATCTATGA
>CACYNZ010000549.1 GCA_902775835.1 uncultured Eubacteriales bacterium
GGAAGCGATTTGCTGGGGCTTCTGTCTATGTTGAAATAACCGGAACGGATCTGTCGGTGGCTACAGCGTGATTTCTATCCTGTAGCCGCCCTCTTTTTTCATGTTGAAATGGTGTGAAAGTACGGTGGATTGTAAGTAGTTGAAACAGGAGTCAGGATGGCGGCGCGCAACAGGTCATGGTTTTGGAAAAAAGTAAAATGGATTTTTCTTCGGGCGGTGATGGTGGTTGTCCTGGTGCTTTTCGGGCTGGAGTTTGTCAATCTGCCGCAGCGGGAGGCGAAGCCGGTTGAGGGCGGGGGACGTGCGGCCCAGCGGGCGCCTTTTGTTACGCTGGAAAACCTGCCGGAGTATACGGGCCGTTCCTTTGTGGTTCTGTATGGGAACAAACCGCAGTTTTCCGAAGAATTCAAGGCAAAGGAAAATCCGTATTATTCGTTTACGCCCCTGGATGCACTGGGGCGCTGCGGGCCGGCGTACGGAAAACTGGGGCCGGAGTTCCTTCCCACGAAGCCGAGGGGACCGATTGGGATGGTAAAGCCTACGGGCTGGCAGTTCAGCAAGTACGATGAGATTGATAAAAAGTATTTATACAATCGCTGTCATCTTCTGGCAGGCATCCACACAAGCTTGATCGATAGCTACCGGATCAAAGGATGCAAACATGCCAATGTTTGGTAAAATGGGCGCATCATTCTCACCATGGCAGTCACAATTGGGCGAGATATCCATAGCAAGGCTCACATGGAAGCAGGGGCGGTCCTGGCAGATGGCCTGGGCGTGTCGCGGACGACCATACGGCTTGTCTATGAGGCGCTTGCGGAAGACGGCCTGGTTTCAAGGACGCCCGGACGTGGCACGTATGTCCTCTCTGCCATCTCGAACGCCTCGGATGGCTATGGCTACAGCTTCACGGCAGAGATGCTTGCCCAAGGAAGAACGCCTGGCTCCCGCATCATCGGCTTCGGCCAGATTGCAGCAGACCGGGAGAAGGCCTCCGCGCTCGAAGTCGCGGAAGGAGACCCGCTCTGGGAGATACGCCGGGTCAGGCTTGCCGACGGGATGCCCGTATCCTACCACTGCATCTATATACCGCAATGCCGCCTTTCCTGCCTCGAGAGAAAGGATCTGGAGGGGTCGCTGCAGCGTGTGCTGGCAGAGAGGGAAGGTCTGGTCCCCGCTTCGATGGATGGCATATATGAAGCAGTGACGCTCGATGCCCAGCAGGCGCGGATAACGGGTGACGCCGCAGTGCCACAGACTGTCGAGCAGTTCCAGACGCCGCTCCGGTGTCGAGGGAACCACGACAACCACCTGCACCTCATACCCCCGCTCCCGGGCATAGGTCGGGAGCAGTCCGCCGAACCAGAGCACCTCGTCATCGGGATGACAGGAGATCAGCATGAGGTCACACTTTTCACCGGTGTGCCATTTGGCTGCACGGGCCGGCTGGACACCGTACCCGTAGACGTAGAACTCATTGATGAACATGCGGGACCGGCCTGTGTTGACCAGGCGGACCGCATCGGTGTACATGGGGACGGAAAACCACTCGGTCAGGTAGTCTCCGCAGTCGGCGACTTTTTTCCAGACCCCGCGGACCCGTGCTTCTAGCGTACAGGCCACGGTGCGGTCGTGAAACTGGATGAAGATCCCACCGATGTCCTCCCCCTGGCTTTCAGCTTCCAGCGCACGGCCTGAAAGAATGGTGCAGTAGGTGCCGTAATCCCTGTCGAGAATATGACTGACATCCCGGATCTGCTTGCCGGACTGGGTAAAGGTGCACTGGTCCGTGATTTCTGGCGCCTCTTCCGCTGAAGCGGAGAGGACGCACAGAAGGGATAAGAGCAGTATCCATAAAGGAAGCGTTCGTTTCATGCGTTATCCTCCGGCATCTTCATTGATCTGCTCATGGACATCTGATACAGACAGTCACTTAAAGCAGTGTACCGGTGTGCGATATGATTGTTTTCTACCATGTCCCGGATCACCTGCTCCCGGCCGACGAGCACAACCAGGCTGCGCGCGCGGGTCAGGGCTGTGTAGAAAAGGTTTCGGGTCAGGAGAAGCCTGGGCCCGCCGCAAACCGGGATAACCACGACCGGAAATTCGCAGCCCTGGCTTTTGTGTACGGTCATGGCGTAGGCAAGATCCAGATTGTCCAGGTCGCCGGCT
>CACYNZ010000550.1 GCA_902775835.1 uncultured Eubacteriales bacterium
ATTTCCTGACAGCAAAGGGTGTTGATCTGGGCGGAGTAGATACTTCGGATGATCAGCTGACCAATCTGATTGCTCTGTGGAAGGAAAACTATGACGAAGCGGATGTACGCGCTTCCAAATATCCCGGTTTTTCCACGCAGGCTCAGAGAAATGCACTGAAGCGTCTGGACCGCAGCATCGGTGCGGATACCCTGCCGGCTATGACAGTGACCAAAGGCGAGGGCGATGCAGCTGCATCTGCTTCAGTGGCAGATACGGATTACATCAAGGTGGATGAAGTCGCCAATACCATCACCCTGCCTCTTGGCACAGACAACTTTGGACGTGATACGCTGACCGAACTTGTCAGAGCCACCGGCATTTCCCTGATTATCGGTTTGATTGCAGGCACCATCGCAACCCTGCTCGGGCTGCTTGTCGGACTTCTTGCAGGTTACATGGGCGGTATTGTGGACGATATTCTGATGTTTATCGCCAACATTTTCACTGTCATCCCTGGATTTGTTCTTCTGATCCTGATCTACTATTCGGTCGGCCAGGAATCACGCGGCGTCACGACCTGTGCCATCGTCATTGGTGTGACGAGCTGGGTCTGGACCGCACGTTCCGTGAGGTCCCAGGTCATTTCCCTGCGCAACCGTGACCATGTGAACCTGTCCAAGCTTTCCGGCCACAGTCTGTTCCGGATCATTGTGACCGATATTCTGCCCTATATCATGAGCTATGTGGTGATGGCGTTTATTCTGCAGGTGTCTAGCGGCATTCTTGCGGAAGCCCAGCTGAGTCTGCTTGGTCTGGGACCGAAGACGACGGATGTTCCCACGCTGGGTCTTATGATGAACTGGGCAAAACTGTTCGGCGCTTATACCTCCAGCAACGCGTGGTGGGCATATTTCCCGGTTATTCTGGTGATCGCACTGACCAGTTTCTCTCTGAACCTGATGAATACCGGCCTCGACCAGGTGTTCAACCCGACCCTGCGTGATTGAGGAGGTGTGAAAGATGGCAAAAAACATTCTTGAGGTCAATCAGCTGACCACCAAATACATCACCCGTCAGGGTGAAGACGTTTATTCCGTCGATCACGTTTCCCTGAATCTGGAAGAAGGCAAGAGTCTTGGTATTGCCGGTGAATCCGGATGCGGAAAATCCACGCTGGCTCTGAGCCTGATGGGATATTATTTTGCTCCGCTTCATTATTCCAGTGGAACCATTGTGGTGGACGGCAAGGATATCACCGGGCTTGACCCGGACGTGGTGCGCAAAACAGTTCTTGGCACGGATGTGGCCTATATTCCTCAGGCAGCCATGAACGCGCTGAATCCGACACGGAAAGTCGGCAAGTTTATCGAGGATGTTATCCGGGCACACGAACTTCCCCTGGATAAAAAGCAGATCCGGGAAATGGCCGAGCAGCGCTTTGCCCTGCTGGGACTTCCTGTGGATGCACTGGACAAGCACAGCGTCGAACTGTCAGGCGGCATGCGCCAGCGCGTGGTGATTGCCGT
Organism: uncultured Eubacteriales bacterium; assembly: GCA_902775835.1. The sequence goes on from CACYNZ010000550.1 coordinate 1,509, forward strand.
GTCCACGATTCTTAATCCCAAAGTGCTGATTGCGGATGAACCTTCCTCGGCTCTTGACGTAACCAGCCAGAAAATGGTGATTAAGATGATGAAGGACATGCTGGCGAAGGGTCTTGTCAAGAGCATGATCTTCATTACGCATGAGCTTCCGCTTCTGTATAATGTTACGGATGATATCATGGTCATGTATGCCGGACAGATTGTGGAACGCGGTTCTGCCAAGGAAATGGTCTTTGATCCCATTCATCCTTATTCCCGCGGACTGATGCGGTCCATTCTGGTTCCTGAAGAAGGGACCAGAAATGTGAAGCTTACCGCCATTCCCGGAACGCCTCCCAATCTGAAGCATCCTCCTGTAGGATGCCGCTTTGCGGAACGGTGCCGTTATGCGACACCTGCCTGCAAGGTAAACCAGCAGGCCCTGATGGATATTGGCGGTGGCCGCAGCTATCGCTGTTCCTTCTCGGAACAGGAATTGAGGGAGGTGTACGCCAGTGAAGACTGAGGAAAAAAAGACCGTGCAGGAAGATAAGCGCGAGAGCGTTACCTTTGGTGCAGACCGGAACAAGGATTTTTCCAAGGAACCGCTGTGCCTGAGCGGCCGGGGCGTCACCCGTGTGTTCCATACGGGAAAGAAAACCACTGTGGCTGTGGATCATGT
>CACYNZ010000551.1 GCA_902775835.1 uncultured Eubacteriales bacterium
CATTTCCTGTACGGAAGCTTTCATTTCCTGTTCATGCGCGACAGCCATGGCACGGCGTTCCTCAGCCTTGGCCTGCGCAATGCGACGGTCAGCCTCTGCCTGGTCCATCTGCAGCTGAGCACCGATATTGCGTCCGACATCGACGTCGGCGATATCAATGGAAAGAATCTCATAAGCTGTTCCGGCATCCAGCCCCTTGGTCAGCACTGTGCGGCTGATCAGGTCAGGATTTTCCAGTACCTGCTTGTGTGTTTCTGCGGAACCAACTGTAGTAACGATGCCTTCGCCGACACGGGCGATAATGGTCTCTTCACCGGCACCGCCGACCAGGCGTTCAATGTTTGTACGGACTGTGACCCGGGCTTTGGCCCGCAGTTCGATACCATCTTTTGCAATGGCAGCGACTACCGGGGTCTCAATGACTTTGGGTGTTACGGTCATCTGGACAGCCTGGAAAACATCACGGCCAGCCAGATCAATGGCGCAGGCTTTCTCAAATGCCATGGGAATATTAGCCCGCTGTGCGGCAATCAGTGCGTTGATGACATGATCCACATTACCACCGGCCAGATAATGGGTTTCCAGCTGGGTAATGGAGAGATTCAGACCTGCCTTGTTCGCCTTGATCAGGGGATCCACCAGCCGGGTAGGGGATATATGACGGATCCGCATACCAATCAGAGAGCGGATGGAAACATGCACACCACTGGCGATAGCGCGAATCCATACGCCAAAGGGAATATAGTGGAAAAGTACGATCAGGAAAATCAGAGCCAGAACCAGAATAATACCGAGCAATACAATCTGTTCCATGGGAACCCTCCTTACTGTTTAGTTTCCGTTGATTTCACGGACAGTCACCTGACTGCCGTCTGTGCTGATAATACGTACACGCCGGCCGCTTTCGATATATTCACCTTCACTGATTACATTAAGGCGTACCTCATCAAACTCGGCGATACCGGCAGGTCGCAGTGCTGTTGTGGTGACTCCCTCATGCCCTATAAAGACTTTCAGGTCCTCGGATGCGACATACCCGCCTTCCGGATCTTCCGTTGCATGCAGGATCATTTCACTTTTACTCAGCCGTCCCTTCGCAGCACTGCGCAGGGAAATCGACAGTATAATGGCGACAATGGAGAGCACAATCAGAGTTACGCCCAGTGCTGCGGCAGCACCGTAATGAATAAAAGTGAGAACGATCGCGGCAATCTCAAGCAGAATCCCGGAGATACCGGGCAGACCGAAGCCCGGCATGAAGGCCTCGAGTACAATCATGCCTGCGCCGAAAATGATACAGAGAATAATGGGCAGATTGGAGATCAAGAACGAGCCCATGCTGCTCCCTCCTTTCAGTACACATGCAGTGTACCATGAAAATGGGAAACGTGAGAGGCGTTCTGTCTGAAAGATACAGATTCACGCTTCAATTGTCATCCCATGGTGCTCTCGAGGTATGTGCGCAGGGCATCCAGGTCCTTCTCATAGGTAGTTTTCAGGGCCCGGTTATAGATAATGGCAGCAGGATGATAGAGCGGAAACAAAGGAAAAGCTGTATCCTGCACAGTGACAGAAAGCAGCTGTCCATGGACATCCCCGATGGTTCCCGGAATGCAGGTGAAAAATGCAAGCGGTGTGTTTCCAAGTGTCACGATGATGTCAGGAGAAACCAGCCGGATTTCTTCTTCAAGAATTTTTGCAAACCAGCTGCATTCTGTCCGGGTGGGTGTCCGGTTGGAAACAGTTCCTTTGCTGCTGACCCGGATGGGCCGGAACTTTACGGTATTGGTAATATAGAGGTCTTCGCGCCTGAGTGCCAGGACCTGGATAAAATGGTCCAGGTTTTTCCCCGCCTTGCCGACGAAGGGGTGTCCCTGCTGCTCTTCCTGTGCCCCGGGTGCTTCTCCGATCAGCATGATCCGGGGGTGTGGCCAACGACCTTCACCGTAAACCAGATTCCGGTCAATTCCGTGTGTCTGCGCAACCGTTCTGCATGCAAGCTGCAGCTTTTCCATGGATTCTGCCATAATGATTTCCTTTCTCAGGACGGATACAGATCCGGATACAGGTGCAGTTCCTTCAGCTTGTCTCTCAGGGCCTGCATATCAGTCCAGGCATCTTTTTTCTTGGATGCATCCCGGA
>CACYNZ010000552.1 GCA_902775835.1 uncultured Eubacteriales bacterium
CTGCGCCTCCACGGGCACAATCCCGAAATCCTCCTCACCGGGGAAGATCAGGGCTTTTGCATGCCGGTACAGCTCACGGATCTCGGCATCGCTCAGATGACTCCGGAACTCCACTGTAGGCCCGGCCAGCTTTTTCAGGTTTTTCTCCTCGTCCCCGCCGCCGGCCACGATCAGCTTCCGCCCAAGTCTGTTGCAGGCTTCAACGCCCAGATCAAAGCGCTTGTAATGCACAAACCGGCCCACCATGAGGTAATACCCGTCATCCTTCGCTTCCGCCGGCTGCGGGTCCATGCGCACGCCCGGATACATGACCTCCGAATCCCGGCGGTAGTATTTCCGGATGCGGTCCTGGCATGTCTCTGAGTTGGTCAGGAACGCGTCCACCCGCTGTGCGGCCGCAAAATCCCACACCCGGAGATTGTGCAGCATGCGCGGAATCAGCAGGCGCTTGAGCAGCGACGCATGCTGCAGATATTCATGGTAATGACTCCACACATAGCGGATAGGCGTATGGCAGTAACAGATGTGCAGCGTGTCCGGCCGCGTGATCACACCCTTGGAGCAGGAGGAACTGGAGGAGATGACCAGGTCATACTCCGTCAGATCCAGGCTCTCAAACGCTCTTGGCATGAGGGTCAGAAGATTCTTGTACAGTTTTCGGGCAAACGGGATTTTCTGAACAAACGTGGTCCGCACATCATACTTCTGAAAATGCTCCGGGAACGCGCCCGGGTTATACACCAGCGTATAGATCACGGCCTGTGGAAACACCTGGTGCATCTGGTCCACCACCCGGTCGGCACCGGCATAGCTCACCAGCCAGTCATGCACAATGGCTACCCGCAAATCTTTCAGTTCCACTTGAACCTCCACCTGTGCCGCCGCGTCTCCGGTTGCAAAACCCTTCTGATTCGACTACAATCGACCTGTATACAGGTGTTCATCACAATCTGAGAAGGTGATTGAAACGAACCGGGACCGGCGTCATTTTTATACCAGGATCAATCTCCTGCTGGATGTCATCGCCACATCCGTGATCTATTATATCAGTGTTGCCGTATGGCTCGGCATCATCAAGCAGGACAGCGAAAACATAGCCACCCAGCCTCTTCTTGGCATTCTGTTCATATGCATCAAGTTTGTCTGCCTCACCCTGATGGGACTGTATGACTCCCACGGCCACCGCCGCCTGCGCAGACAGTTCCTCATTGTGTTCCGCAGCCTGCTGCTGGAAACCGCCGTCACCAGCACCATCCTGGTGCTTTATCATCTGGGGCTCTACTCCAGAGGCGTGCTGCTCAGCTATCTGCTCGCATCCTCCGCGGCCATCTGCGTCATTCATTTCCTGCTTCTGCGCTTCGCCATGCGCTTCTTTCCCCGTCATGCCCAGGTCAAGCATGTGCTCATCGTGGGCACCGGCAGGCTGGCACGGGAGTTTCAGCAGAACCTGCTCAGCCAGCACAGGGAAGCCTATGACGAACCCATTGAACTGACCGGCTTTGTGGGCCGCAATACGGACTGTACGCCCTATATCGGCCAGGCAGAGGATCTGGATCATATCCTGGACACCATGCAGATCGATGAGGTCGTGGCAGCCCTGGATGTGGAAGAAGCGGCGGAAATGGCCAATGTCATCCGCGCCTGCGAGCATACGGGCACCAAGGTCAGCATCATTCCCTATTACAACGACCTCATGCCCTCCAATCCCGCCATTGAGGCGGTGGGCACCTCCAAGCTCATCAACCTGCGCAGCAATCCGCTGGATGACCCGGCAAAGGCAGCCATCAAGCGCGGCTTCGACCTCGTGGTTTCGCTCCTGCTGATCCTTCTGCTCTCCCCGCTGCTTCTCTTCCTGGCCATCGGAACCAAACTTTCCAGTCCGGGACCCGTGCTCTTCCGTCAGGAACGCGTGGGAAAATACAAGAAGCCCTTCACCATGTACAAGTTCCGCTCCATGCGCGTCAATGACCGTGAGAAGACAGCCTGGAGCACCAAGGCAGACCCGAGAAAAACCAGGTTCGGGAGCTTCATCCGCAAGTTCAGCCTGGATGAACTTCCCCAGCTCTTCAATGTCGTGAAGGGCGACATGAGCCTGATCGGCCCGCGGCCCGAGATCCCGTTCTTTGTGGATCAGTTCAAGG
>CACYNZ010000553.1:0-2138 GCA_902775835.1 uncultured Eubacteriales bacterium
AAACACATGCCGCTTGTTTCAGTTTGGACTGCCGTTCTGTATTTCCTTGCATCAGTGTCCGCGCCTCTTTTCCTTCTTCTTCAGCTGCTTCATTTCAAAACGACGCTGCGCTTCCGCGTCCCTCTGCTCTCGGCTGATCTGTCGGTGTTCCGTCTTCAGTTCTTCCCGCTGCAACTGGAGCGCCTGCTGGGACTTCGTGCCGATCCCTCTGCGCTCCGTTTGCTTTCTGACGTTCCTGAGCCGCCGCTTGGGATTATCCGCCGTTTGCTTCGTTTCCGTTTCGACAGCGGGGCTGAAAACCATTCTGTCATAATTCTGCAGGATGAATTCCCACACATCATAATCCTTTGGCTCCGCACCGAAGGTCACTTTGCAGACGGACAGTTTTCCATCGTCGATACGCTCAAAAACACCTACCCAGAAAGGATCTTCAAAGAATACCGTCAGGCTTATTCTCATGCATCTTTACCGACCCATATCGTTTTCCAGTAACGCATAGATCAGTGTATCCTTCCAGACAGGCACACCGTTTTCGTTCCTGCGAAACCATATATTTTGCCTGAAATGTGCCTCCTGCCGCAGGCCCACCTTCTCCAGCAGCTTCCACGACGGGACATTCCGCGGATCGCATTCCGCGAATACCCTGTGCGCGCCTTCCCGGAATACCTGCGCAATCACTGCGGAGAGCGCTTCGGTGGCATAGTCTTTCTTCTGATAGCGTTTGTTGACGATATAGCCGACTTTCTTTGCCGCAAAATCCTTGTTTCCGCAGTAGATATTGCCGATCACCTTTCCGGATTCTGTCAGTTCTATGGCGTAGAATTCTTCTGATCCGAGACGGTATTTCAGGTGCTCCTGCCCGTTTTCATAGATGATTCCCGGATAGCCTTCAAATTCATCGTCCGCAAGCTGGGACAAGAATTCAAACAGATCATCGTAATCCGATTCTCTGAATGGTCTCAGCAGCAGACGTTTGGTTCGTATCTCATGCATATCCATTACTCTTCTCATGAATGATCCATGGCAGTCACAGTGATCCTATACAGACAATACAGCCCTGCGCTCAGCAGCACAGAACCAACGATATCCGTTAGCCAGTGCACCCCGGCCACCAGTCTGCCGATCACCATGAACGTGGAAAACAGGATGACAAACGCCGCTGTGATATGCCGGATCGTTTGGCTCTTTGCCCGCCGGTTTATCTGGAACAGCAGCGTGGGCATCACGCTGAGCACCAGCAGGGTGGTAGAGGAGGGATAGGAGGCCTCCATGGCCCCTTCGATCAGGATGGGGCGGTAATTGATGGGGATCATCTCAAAGATCAGATACCCTAAAATGACCAGAATGTAATACCCGCCCAGCAACAGGATATCCCTGTCCACTTTAGTAATGCTTTTCCTGCGAATCCACTGCATAAGGCCCAGCATGCCGAAACCGATGCACACCGCGATGGGCACCAGCCCCAGCCAGTCCGTGATAGTATAGATGCCCATATGCACGCCTGTCAGGCGGTGGAACCAGGTGTTGACAGCGGCAAAACCTACGCTTGTTCCATTCACACCAACGGGCTGCACATCCACCGTTTGAATCAGAAATGTCCAAAGAACAAAACTCAGAAGCAAAACGCCACTTGCGATAAACCCTTTCCGTTTTCTGCGATTCATATTGTCCTCCGTGGATCAGTCGAACAGTTGCCCCGGCAGTTTCAGTTTTTCCTTGGGCGGGAATTGCCGGTCGAAGGCTTCCACGTCCTGATCGTCCACATAGTAGCCCTTGGGCGTCTGGTACACGCCGGTCACGCCGTCCAGATATCCCGGCACCAGCTCCCGGCACAGGAAGAAGGAATCGTCCGCCCCCTCCGGCAGATCGTGATAGCGGATACCAAATTTCCGGGCATAGTCAAATCCGCAGTGGCTGTAGAATTTGATGTTGCCCTCAAACAGCACCGCGCCAAAGCCCATGGCCGCAGCCTTTTCCAGGCAGAAGTCCAGCAGCTTCTTTCCGAAACCCTGGCGTTTCAGTTCCGGGATGATGCCGATGGGGCCCATGGTCAACACGGGGATTTCCCGGCCGTCGTCAGCGTTGATGACGGTTTTCATGAACATGTTCTGTCCGATCAGCCGGCCGTTCTGCTCCAT
>CACYNZ010000553.1:2182-2700 GCA_902775835.1 uncultured Eubacteriales bacterium
GGTTTTCGGTTTCCCGCCAGTCTTCTTTTTTCTCCAATCGAATCATGTATTTCTCCATGTTTTTCGTTCCTTTCAGGTTCTTTTTTCCAGCCGGTTCTTTCGGATCCTTTCATTGATCTGCGCTGCGGTTTTCGCGTTGAGACCGTAATCCACCAGATGCCACAGCGCTTTGGCCAGCAGAATAAATCCCGCATAAACCAGAATATCGGTTCCGCCGTGCCAGAAGCCCCAGAAATGCGCCAGCGGCAGCAGCACCGCTTCCAGCAGGAGCAAATGCAGCGCAGTACGCACCCACCAGGCTTTCACCGTCAGTTCATCTTTGGAATAGTACACAGCCAGCGACAGGAGAGCGATCAGCGTAAACACCATGATGCGGCCGAAAAAGGTGACCACAGGCAGTTCCGATGTCGGATTAAACAGCAGACACATGAAAAAGGTGCACAGCATGATGATCCCGTAGACAGTCACATACCGCCGCACCCAGAGCGTGATGTTATTCATAAGCATTTACACCCCCA
>CACYNZ010000554.1 GCA_902775835.1 uncultured Eubacteriales bacterium
TCAGATATCAGAAAACCGGAGGGTTTCTAAAGCCCGAAGGGGCTTTGATACCACCTCCAAAGGACGCGGTTCAGCACCGCATGGGGGTGGAGGTTCATGTCTGAACAGATATAACAGATATATATTAAAAGGATTTTAACGGAATTTTAATGCCAGGCGTTTTTCTTTAATCCCTTTTTAACGACAATGAGACGATAATGTGAGCATCGAAAAACTAACTTTCCCGCCCTCATGGCGGGATCAGATACAGACATCTGATACAGACATCAGATTCAGGCATCAGATTCAGGCATCAGGTAAAAACATCAGATTCAGGCATCAGATACAGACAGTAGTGGAGGTGGTCTTCATGGCGAAGGCACAGAGAATGGTCAAAGATCATCTTACATCTTTTAGGATGATCATCCTGAGTTTCGTTTTAATGATTCTGACAGGCGCAGTCCTTCTGTGCCTGCCCTGGGCATCTGTCGGAGGCGAAAAGGTCTCTTTTCTGGATGCGCTGTTTACATCCACCTCCGCAGCATGTGTGACGGGTCTTGTAGTCTTTGATACAGCGACAAAGTGGACTGTATTCGGCAGGATCGTCATCCTGCTGCTGATACAGGTCGGTGGACTGGGGGTTGTCACAATGGCGGCTGCTGTTCTCACGCTGACGGGAACGCAGATCGGTCTGCTGCCCCGGCTGGCCGTCCAGGACGCCGTCTCCGCACCGGAGCTCGGTTCTGTTGTGAAATTCATGAAGTTTCTGATCATTGCAACCTTCTGTATCGAAGGAATCGGCGCCCTCTGCCTGCTGCCGGTCTTCGCGGGAAGGTTGGGACTGCAGAAGGGACTTGGCTATGCCGTCTTTCATTCCGTATCGGCATTTTGCAACGCGGGATTCGACCTGATGGGAACACAGGAACCGTTTTCCTCCCTGACTTCCTTTTCATCCAGCCTGGCGGTGAATGTGGTGATCATGGTGCTGATCATCCTGGGCGGTCTCGGTTTCCTGACCTGGAGCGACCTTTTAAACAGCCGTTTCCGCTTTAAAAGGCTCCGCCTGCAGACCAAGATCATCCTGATTTCGACAGCGGCCCTTATCTTTCTTCCCGCCCTGTTTTTTTATTTTATCGAATTCCGGAACTGTTCCGGAATCGAGCGTCTTCTGCTTTCCCTCTTCCAGAGTGTCACGCCTCGTACGGCGGGTTTTAACACAGCCGACTACGCTTCAATGAGTGACAGCAGTCTTCTGATTACGATCATGCTGATGATGGTTGGCGGCGCTCCGGGATCCACTGCCGGCGGCATGAAAGTGACAACGATGGCAGTCCTGTTTCTGGCATCGGGCGCCTTCCTGCGACGGCAGGACAATGTCAATTGTTTTCGCAGACGGATAGAAAAGGAAGCGATCCAGAATGCAATGGCTCTGCTCACCATCTATATTTTCCTGCTGCTGGCCGGTTCCATCGTCCTCTCCTCCATCGAGGGGCTCCCTATCCTGAACTCCATGTTTGAATGCGCCTCTGCGCTGGGAACGGTAGGTCTGACGACCGGGATCACGACCGGTCTCTCCGCACTGTCGAGGGCTATCCTGATCTCTTTCATGTTCTTCGGCCGTATCGGAGGCCTGACATTGGGATACGCCTTCGCCTCAACAATACACGTCAATTGCGGCATGATGCCTGTGGAAAAAGTATCTGTGGGTTAAAAACATCATTGTTTGGAGGTATTGACAATGTCGAAAAGCGTATTGATCATCGGTGCCGGAAGGTATGGCTACTACAGCGCGATGAAGCTTCACGAGCTGGGACACGACGTCATGATCGTCGATCAGGATGAAGAAAAGATCAACAAGGTCATGCCCTATGTCTCGGACGCGAGGATCGGGGACAGTGTCGAGAAATCCTTTCTGAGCACTCTGGGAATCCCCAGTTTCGATTTCTGCATCGTTGCGATCGGAGATGATTTCCTGAGTTCCCTGCAAACCACTTTCACGCTGGATGAACTGGGAGCCAAAAAGATTATCGCCCGTGCCACTTCCCATCAGCAGGAGAAGTTTCTCCTGCGCAACGGCGCCTCCTATGTTGTATTTCCCGAGAGAGAACTCGGATTTTGGACCGCCATTCGCTTCAGTTCAGACAGTATTTCCAACTACG
>CACYNZ010000555.1 GCA_902775835.1 uncultured Eubacteriales bacterium
ATCTTGTCCATATCATCGCCCTTGGCCGTCAGCATGATAATCGGAATATCGCTCCGTTCCCGGATGCGCTGGCACACCGTAATGCCGTCCATCTTGGGGAGCATCACGTCCAGCAGAATCAGATCAAACCCGCCCTCATTAAACTTGGCAAGCGCCTCTTCTCCGTCCATGGCGATGTCCGTCTCATACCCTTCCTGGATCAGGGTATAATTCAGTCCCTTCAGAATCAGCGGTTCATCGTCCACCAGCAGAATTCGCTTAGCCATGCAAAACATCCTTTCCGCACTCGCACGTTGGAAACAATTTTATAATACTTTTGTTAAAAACGCAAGTCTTTGTTACAAAACAATAAAGAACAGGCGGATGTTTTTTCATCCGCCTGCCTGTTCCGCCTCAAAGTCTGCGCTTATTCATAGCTGACGCTGCGGCCGTCGGTCTGGTAGTCCATCATGACGATCAGGGTGTGTCCGGGCTGCATCTCGATCTCGTTGCCGTCCATATCGTAGAAAACCGTGCGGTCCTGCAGCGTATCCCGGTTCCAGACGCCCGCGATATGCTTGCCGCCCATGAAATACTCGGCATTTCCCCGTCCGGTGACAGTGGGCAGCGGAGCGTCGCTGCTCATGTACTGAATGTCCATAAACTGAATGATCACGTTGCTGAAGGTAACCGGATTCAGATGAATGATCTTGTCCCCCTTGTTGGGCACGGGATTGATCTCATCATACAGCACCGGCTTCTGAGGATCTTCCATCATATAGCGGTAGTACAGGTTCTCATCCTCATCATATTCCAGCATGCTGTTATACGCCTTGTTTCCCCAGTTGACATAGATGACTTCGGCCACATCCCCCGCTTCAGGGAGAGCGGAAGTAAACCGGTAGGCATGATTTGGCGCGGTGTAGTCGGCCGGAATCACCTGGGTTGCCAGAGCCGCCGTCATAAAGTACGCGTCATGGGGTTTTGCCAGCACTTCCGTATGATCGCAGTAATTGTTCCAGACCTTGCCGCCCGTCGTGCCGTCAAAAGCCAGGCTCGCCGGATCCATCAGATTGTATCCCAGATCCTGAAACGCGGTCGTAATGCTCGTTTTTTCATATTTCTGTCCGCCCCAGAAGCACAGTGCCGCTTTCCACTCTTCCCGAATCCATACATGATTGACGCGCGCGCTGCGCACCGGGCCCACATACTCCGGAATCAGATCGGAAAACAGCATGCTCAGCCGCGTGGTTCCCGTACGGTACAGAGGCGTTTCATACACGACGTCCGCATAGCTGGCATGCCAGGGAGCGCGGTTGCCGACGCCGCCTTCGGAGTTGTCAATCTGCACCAGCATAGGGGTGTACCGGCCGGTCACCGCCAAACCGGCAAAACCGTCCGGAACATCCAGCGTCGCCAGTTCCAGGCCTGTCGTAGGGCTGAAGCCTTCCTCTGTCTTGTTTTCCACGGCCGGAGACAGCAGAACACTGCGCTCTTCCATCGGATTAATCATTGTTTCACCGGATGCACAGACAATGCACAGCGTCAGCGCAAGAATCATAATCAGGCTGATTGCTTTTTTCACGGTTTTTCTCTCCTTAACACAATCTTGATGGAGTCTGCCCATCGCAGACCGGATTGAGCATACCATACCTCTTTCAGTTTGTCAAACTTTTGTAATTTTTTGTCAAAGTTTTGTTACACTTGAAATCTTACTGCTCTCCTGTTAGAATAAACCGACGTTTTGCTGAAGGAGGATGCGTTTTGAACAGGCGTCTTATTTCTTTGTTGCTGCTGGTCTTCCTGAGTTTTTCATTGGCGTCCGCCGCGATCGCCGAAGAAGAAACCGTGGATCCGGATCCCGCCCTGGTGACCTACCTGGACCTGGGCACAAAATATCAGAAGCTTTCCGCCGTGGAAAAGATTCTGGATCAGTATCCGAATCTGGAAAAAGTCGATATGTTCGGCACGCCGGTCAACTACAAGGCTGTGGCGGAACTGGAGGAACGGTATCCGGGCGTTGAGTTCGGATGGACGCTGCGTATCGGGGACCACGAGGTGCGTACCGACGCCACCGCCTTTTCCACCCTGCACCTTTCCGGCTCCGCAACCCACGGACAGAAGGAGATTTCCCTTTTCCG
>CACYNZ010000556.1 GCA_902775835.1 uncultured Eubacteriales bacterium
AGAACTCCACCATGCCGTCGAGGCTGCGGAAGCCGTGGCTCAGTATTTCCTGACCGATGAAGGCCAGCAGCTGATCCTCAAGGGCTTCATGCACTCCGTTCTCGCAGACATGAAGGATGTTCCGTATCTCTCCATTGATACCAACGAACTGATCAAGAAGGACATCGGTGTGGACTGGGAGAAGGCTTACAGAAACCGCGAAGAGATCAACAATCTGTGGTCCGTCAAGGTAACCCAGTAACAGCTGAAAAAAGAGAAACAGGGAGGGGAAGCCGCACAGCGGCTTCCCCGTTCGGTATAACAAGACAGGAGGTGGCGTGCAGGTGAAGCGTTCGACGGACCCGCGCAGGGACATTCTGAAGCGGGAGCCTGCAAAGCTGGTCACCAGGATTGGACTGGCAGTGATTTTTCTTCTCGGTGCGCTGATGGCCTATATGGGTATACGGGGCCAGAATGAGTTCAGTGCCTCGGGCTTCAGCTCTGAGAGGGCATATCAGGCCATCTATGCTCTTTCTGGCCAGGTTTCGGATGCGTGGAAAAACAGTGTGCAGCCGGACCTGAATGCATTGACGGAGCAGGAGAGGGCTCTACTGGACAGCACCATGGCAGACCTGCTCAGGGATGCATGGGAAAACCAGAATACCGGGGCCGGTGAAGAGGCTGCAAGGCTCGCCGCGGAGGGCGGGGAGCGGAAAGGTGAGATCACCGGGAAGCTGCTGTATACCACCTATCTTGTCAATGGTCCCAAAGTCAGCACCTCCGACCGAAAAGAACTGCTTGGCGCAAAGGACGGAAAGGCCCTGCGCCTGCAGCTGCTCCAATGCATGATCGACGAGAGCCTGCCGCTGCCAAAGGAAGCGGCATCGCTTGCAGAAGGGCTGACCGGAAAAGAACGTCAGGCCATGCTGCTCCAGGCGTTCTTTGTCAGCGGAGGCTCTGCCGGCAGCGATCTGACCGATAACGTCAACAGCCTGAAAAAGAGCGTGCGCGGCAAGGAGCACCAGCTGACCGCCTTCCGCATGATTGCGCGCTCGGAAGTCTCCTGGGGCTGGCAGCTGCTGGTCAGCAACAGCAGCACGGCGGTGCTTCTTGGCATTATCCTGATGCTGGATATGGTGCTGCTGACACTGCTGATGATGGCGGAAAAGACATGGATTGTGGACTTCAAATGGATCATGATCCTGCTGATTGTCGACTTCCTGCTGCTCTTCCAGCTCTTCTCATCTGTCTATATGTTGATCCGGGCTTTCTTCCCGGAGGGCACGTTCTCGCTGAGCACCATGCAGCGGCTGTACACGTATTCCATGAACCTGGAAGCCCTGAAGAATACGCTGATCGCGGCCTTTGCCACGATGATCCTCGGCACCGCGATCGCCTTCCCGCTGGCCTGGCTCGTCGGGCGCACGGACCTGTACGGGAAAAAGTTCTTCCGCTCGCTGTTTATCCTGACCTATATGGTGCCGCCGTATGTCGGGGCCATGGCATGGCTGCGCCTGATGAATCCGAATGTCGGCACGATCAACCAGTGGCTCCGGGTGATTTTCCGCCTCAGCGATGCGCCGGGACCGCTCAATGCCTACACGCTGCCCGGCATGATCTGGGTGCTCACCACCTTCTATTATCCCTATGCCTTTATCACCATCAGCCGCGCGATGGAAAAGATGGATCCGTCGCTGGAAGAGGCGAGCCGCATTTCCGGCGCTTCCCCGGTCAAAACGCTCCTGACGGTGACACTGCCCATGATGACGCCCTCGCTGATCGCCGGTGCACTCCTGGTGTTTATCAGCGCGGCGAGCTGCTACGGGATTCCCTCGATTATCGGTATCCCCGGCAATGTCAATACGGTGACTACCCGCATTGTCGAGTATGTCGGGCAGGGACAGACCGGCATGAATGACGCGACCGGTCTTGCCGTGTTCCTCATGGTGGTCGCGCTTCTGATCCTGTTTGTCTCGGACGTCCTTCTGGCCAAGCGGCAGTATATTACCGTGTCCGGTAAATCCGTGCGTCCGGCCATTGTGGAGCTTCGCTCCTGGCGCATTCCGATGACGATCCTGGTGTCGCTCTTTGCCGTGATTGTGGTTGTGCTGCCTTTTGTCACGATCCTCACCACATC
>CACYNZ010000557.1 GCA_902775835.1 uncultured Eubacteriales bacterium
TCCAGATGTCATTCGAAGCATTACTGGCCGCGAATGGATACTATCGCTATTTTAAACTGAGAATAGTATTAAGCGGCGCGTACATGCGCCGTTTTTTCATGGCGCTTTTCACCATATCCCCGCCGAAAAAAGGACCGCAAAAAAACAGGCCATTGCATGACCTGTCCTTGATCAGCGGACCTCGCCGGCCTTGGGATACACCCCAAGCAGACGGAGCTCGCTGGTAAATGCTTCCGCTTCCCTGAGCGCCCGGCGCAGTTCCGCAAGATCCATGTTACCTTCAAAATCCGATGAAAAGAAATACAGGAAGGGTTCATCCGGAATCGGTCTGGACTCGATCCTTGTCATGTTCAGGCCATGGGAGGCAAAGCAGGTGAGCAGCCTTGCCAGGGCCCCGACCTCATTGTTCACCCGGAAAACCACCGTCGCCTTCTCCGGATCCCCCAGCGGCGCGTCCTCCCTGGAAACCACAAAGAACCGCGTGGTGTTATGGTCCGAGGACTGGATGTTTTCAGCCAGCACTTTGAGGCCGAACACTTCGGCTGCCTCCGCGCTGGCTATGGCGGCCCGGGTGCGGTCGCCCGTCTGCTGCACTTCCCTGGCACATAATGCCGTGTTCAGCCCCGGCAGGATCTGCACATGCCTGAGACCCGCGAGAAATGTGTCACACTGGGCGATGGCCTGGGGATGGCTGGAAATGACGCGCACGTCCTCAAGACACGCGTCCGGCAGCCCCAGGAGCATATGCCGCACTGTTCTGCGGACCTCGCCCACGATATGCAGCGGCTGCTTTTCCAGAATCCGGTAGGTGGCCAGCACCGCGCCGGCAAACGAGTTTTCTATGGGCAGAAGCGCATAGTCCGCTCTGCCGTCCACCACGGCCTGCGCGCATTCCTCAAACGTTTCATGCCCGGCAAAGGTCTCCCAGGGAAACGCCTGCCGCGCCGCACTGTAGGAAAAGCTGCCCTCTGTACCGGGATAGGCTATGATCCGAGACAAGCCTTTCTCTCCTTCCACAAATCCATAAGGCCGAACCAGGCCATGGCTTCCATAACCGGGACAGCGCGCACCACAATGCAGGGATCATGCCTGCCATGGATTTCCAGTTCACACTCGCGGCCTTCCTTCAGGGAGACCGTTTCCTGCTTTCTTGCAATGGACGGCGTAGGCCGCATGGCGCAGGTAAACAAAATGGGCATGCCATTGCTGATCCCGCCGTTGATGCCCCCGGCATGATTGGTCCTTGTACGGATGTTTTTCCCGTCCAGGCAGAAACTGTCATTGGCCTGGGAGCCGCGCATACATGCCAGGGCAAACCCGTCGCCGAAGGATACGCCCTTGACGCCGGGCACCGAGAAAAACAGGTGCGCCAGCACGGATTCCATGCTGTCAAAGAACGGACTCCCGAGGCCCGCGGGCACGCCGAGAATCCGGCCTTCCACTTCCCCGCCCACGGAATCCCTGTCTGCGGACGCTTCCTCAATGATCCTGCGGAAAGCCTCGCCGGCCTCCGGCTTCAGCACCGGCAGGGTCATCTGACGCAGCATGTCCAGGTTCTCGTCCTCCGGTACATCCGCAAGGGAAATGTCCTCTTCCCCGCCGATCCGGCGGATGTGCGTCTGCACCTGAATGCCTTCCTTTTCCAGAAACATGGCGCACAGCGTGCCGGCGAGCACCACCGGAGCCGTGAGGCGTCCGGAAAAGCTGCCGCCGCCGCGGAAATCCTCATATCCATAGTAGCGCACATGCCCGGTATAGTCCGCGTGGGACGGGCGCAGCACATCCACCTGCTCGCCGTAATCCTGGGAATGCTGGTCCCGTGACGGGATCAGGGCACAGATGGGCTGACCGGAGGTTTTCCCGCGGAAAACGCCGGAAACGAAATGCGGAAGGTCATCCTCGCGCCTCGCAGTTGCCATGGGACTGCGGCCGGGACGCCGGCGTTCCATTTCCCTGGCGATGCGTTCCATGTCCAGGTCCAGTCCGGCGGGAAATCCGTCCAGGACCATGCCCACGGCTTCCCCGTGACTCTGACCGAAAATGGTCAGATGGATATTGCTTCCAAAGGTGCTGCTCATGAGAGGCGGCCTCCGAGATCCGCAAAC
>CACYNZ010000558.1 GCA_902775835.1 uncultured Eubacteriales bacterium
TGATGTGCCTTCGGACGATGTTCGGATATCGGATCAGCAAAGAAGACGGTATCGAAATCGACCCTGAGCAGGCTCAAATAGTCAGAGAGATTTATGCGAGGGTCATACGTGGTGAGACCCTGAATTCCATTGCCAGATGGTTGAACCGGAACGGCATACACGGAGCCTACGGAGGAAAATGGAACACCCCCAGGCTTCGGGATCTTATCAGCAATGAGAAGTATACAGGAAACGCTCTACTTCAGAAGGTGTACGTCAACAATCATATCGAAAAGAAACGCATCAAGAACAAAGGCGAGGTTCCTCAATACTACGCTACGGAAACGCATCCGGCGATCATTGATCAAGCCACCTTTGATGCGGCGCAGGAAGCTCTTGCGCGGATTGCGGCACGTCATCCGTCGGGCGGCCACATCGAGCATTATGCCTTCACGGGCATGATTCTCTGCCCGGCCTGTGGGCGGCATTTCAAAAGGACAAAAAACCACGGACTGTCACGCTGGGCTTGCCCTACGTTCATACAGGAAGGAAAAGAATACTGCCATAGCAGAAAAATCCCCGAGGAAATCCTGATGCGAATTACTTCTGATATGTTCGGCTGGAACAGTTTTGACGAAGCAGCATTCAGAAGTACAGTGGACCACATTACAGCGGTATATCCGGACCAGTTGATCTTTCACCTGAAGGACGGCACGGAACGGAAAACTGAATGGCAGCTTGAATCGCGTTCCAAAAGCTGGACGCCGGAGATGAAGGCGAAGGCAGCAGAGAACGCCAGGAGGCGAGGACATGGCAAAAAGTGTGACTAAGATCCCGCAGACGCGGAACATTTTCACTGCGGCTCCTATAACGGGTATTGCAAAGCGGAAGGTCGCAGGATATGCCCGTGTCAGCACGGATTCCGATGAGCAATTCACCAGTTATGAGGCACAGGTGGACTACTACACCCGGTACATCCAGTCTCATCCGGAATGGGAATTTGTGAAGGTGTACACGGACGAAGGCATCAGCGGGACCGATACCCGTCACAGGGAAGGATTTAATGAAATGATCGAAGATGCCCTTGCCGGGAAGATCGATCTGATCGTGACCAAGTCGGTCAGCCGCTTCGCCCGCAACACAGTGGACAGCCTCGTGACGATCAGAAAACTGAAAGAGCACGGTTGCGAATGCTATTTCGAGAAGGAGAACATCTTCACTTTTGACGGGAAAGGTGAGCTGCTGATCACCATCATGAGCAGCTTGGCCCAGGAGGAAAGCCGCAGCATTTCTGAGAACGTCACCTGGGGCCATCGAAAAAGAATGGCCGACGGCAAGGTTTCCGTTGCTTACAGCACGTTCCTCGGCTATGACAAAGGCCCGGACGGAAATCTGGTGGTCAACCGGGAGCAAGCCAAGATCGTCAGGCTCATCTACCGGTCGTTTATGGAAGGCATGGCCCCGATTGGCATCTGCCGGATGCTCGAGGAAAGGGGCATCTCTTCACCCGGCGGCAAAAAGAAATGGTACGAAGGCACAGTCATCAGTATCCTGACGAACGAGAAATACCGGGGTGACGCCCTATTGCAGAAGACCTTCACCGTGGACTTTCTGACAAAAAAGACCAAGGTCAATGAGGGTGAAGTCCCACAGTATTATGTAGAAGCCAACCATGAAGCGATCATTCCACCGGAAGAATTCGAGATGGTTCAGGCCGAGATAGCGAGACGCAAAAAGATCGGCAGAGCATACAGCGGGACCATATTTGGTTCGAAAATCGTATGCGGCGACTGCGGTGGATACTACGGTCAGAAAGTTTGGCATTCCAACGACGCCTACCGGAGGGTCATATGGCGCTGCAATCGGAAATACGGCCAGGGAGAAAGGTGCTGCACACCCACGACAACCGAGGAAGACATTAAAAAACTGTTTGTTCAGGCATTCAACAAACTGATGTCGGAAAGGACATCAGCCATCATGGACTGCGAAGGGCTGGCCACGGAGCTTGAAGACACTTCGGGATTGGATCAGGAGATTGAGGCAACTCAGAAAGAGATAGACACGGCGGTCGAGCAGAACCGCAGGCTTATCCGGGAACAGGCTGTCACGGGTATGCCAACCG
>CACYNZ010000559.1 GCA_902775835.1 uncultured Eubacteriales bacterium
CATACCGGCAAGGGCTGAAGCATCTACGGCAGTGCTTCCCCCGATGATTCCTCCGGCGCTGTTGATGACATGCTGCGCCACGTCGAATACCGCCATTGTGATGTTGAAGGTGTTCGTGATCAGCATTACGGCAACAAAGGTCTTGAAGATCCATTTGAAGAAAATCCATGTCTCAAAGTTGGCTAAGTTGTTGTGATCAATGATCAGCTGAATCAGCTCATAGCAGGCTATGAATGTCAGAATCAGCCCTGCGATGGGGATGATCACAGATTCCGATACATTCCGTATCATGGAAAACACCCCCGGCGAGAAACCTGCCGGGGATGTTCCGACCTGGGATGCCACGTCTGCGACCTGCTGGTTCACGGCGTCGAACATCCCGGAAAGGCTGTCCATGATACCGCTAACGAGCATTTCTTTCAGCCAATCGGTGATTGCCTGAAATATTGTGTCCATTTAGCGGTTTCCCTCCGTGATTATCCAAACAGTCCGGCAAGAAGCGGGACAAGAGTGGTGCCGATCAGGGCAACGCCGCCGCCTGCCATAAGCTGCTTCATGCCCTGGGACTTCGCGCCCGGATTGTCATTGCCATACCCTTCCAGAAGGTTGATCGCGCCCCAGATTCCGAGGCCTGCCCCAAGGGCGATTACGAGTGTCTGAAGAACACCTACTGCGCTGTTGAAAAATGCCATATTGCTTTACGAAACCCAAAGGGATATTGTTTCTGCCAGCAGCTGCCGCCGTTTCAGGCGTCCCTGGGTCTCTTTCCTCCATTCTTTTCTTATTGTTGAATGCAGCTGCTGTGATCGTGGTGCGTCGGCTGTGCCGAATGGGTCAGGCTCTACCTGTCGGGAGCCCTGGCCCGGTAGCTTGTGGAATCCATATCCGCCTCCTTTTCGGCATGAAGAAAGCCCCCTGTTTTTCACGCAGAGGGCTGTCATCATCCGGTATTCAGTTGTCAGATCGTCTCATCCGGCGTGACTACGGTATAGCGGTCATCCGCGCGGAGCGTCAGCTTCCGGGACAGGAACTTTTCGATATCGAAAGCATTCTTCTTGTCCGCATCGGAAGTCAGGAAATAGTTCGGGTGCTTCGTCAGATCGTATTTCTCCGAAAGGAACGGGCGGACGCCGCGCAGTTGCAAGATGCACTTGCTGCCGTCCAGCACCGCCAGCTCGTCAACGGACAAGAGATCGTGACCAAGCTTCTGGTAGTTAAGGGAGTGGCTTTGCTCCCGTCCCCGGTTCTCGCCGGTGTTGTAGGTATCAATCGTCTCTTTGCCAAGCGCCTGATTCAGATCCTTCAGCGTCGTCGGTTCGCTGCCGCCGAGGAAAATCTGGGAATCCATATTGCCCACGATGGTATCGGCGTTGTCCTTGTAGATCGCTTTCAGCTGTGACTTTGCCTGAAGGACAAGGCAGGCGCTGATTTCCCGGCTTCGGATCGTCGCCACCAGTTTTTCCAGGTTCGGTATTTGGCCGATGTTCGCGCACTCGTCGATCAGGCAGCGCACATGCACCGGGAGCCTGCCGCCGTACACGTCATCCGCTTTTTCACACAGCAGGTTGAACAACTGCGTGTAGATCATACTGATTAAAAAGTTGAAGGTGGAATCCGTGTCTGACATCAGCAGGAACAGCGCCGTCTTTCGGTCTCCCAGCTTGTCCAGCTCCAGTTCGTCATACATCGTAATGTCCCGGACTTCCTGAATATCGAAGGGAGCAAGGCGTGCGCCGCAGCTCACAAGTATGGATTTCAGGGTCTTGCCGGCAGCCATCTTGAACTTAACGAATTGCCGTACCGCAAAGTGATTCGGATTCTTTTTCCGCAGCGCCTCAAACATCATATCGACGGGATTCTGATAATCCTCATCGTCCTCGCGCACGTCCATGCTGTTCAGCATTTCCAGGAGCGTTGCGAAGTTCTGTTCATTCTCCGGCGCTTCATAGTGGATATAGCCAATCAGCGCGGTATAAAGAAGCGTTTCCGCTTTCGTCCAGAACTCGTCACCGGCTTTCCCGTCACCCTTGGTATTGGCAATCAGAGCAGTGACGAGCTTCAGGATATCCTTTTCGCTGTGGATATAGGCGAAGGGATTG
>CACYNZ010000560.1 GCA_902775835.1 uncultured Eubacteriales bacterium
AAGGCGCAGAACATGGTGTCCCAGATCGCCTTTACGCAGATGGTCAGCGCCCAGTCCGAGACCATTGAACGCTATATCCGGGAAGGCAGGATTGTGCCGGACATGGAAGTCCCGGCCAGTGAGCACCGGAGCTTCAGGTTCTTTGAGAAGGAAACCGTGGAACGGTATGCCCGGGAATTCGGATGGACGCTCATCACCCGCGAAAACGTGAAAGAAATGTTTCTGCAGATGGTGGAAACCATGAACATGAGCTATTCCTACAAGCCGGTTTTCCTAAAAGCGTTCCTGGACAACATGGACGGAAGTGGCTGCGCCAGGCTGGAAGACGTGGCCCGGGACTTTGCCGCCTTCTATGAGGATCGCAGGGCCAGGGGACTCGTGGTGGAGAAGAAGCCCTGCATCTTTACCAGAGGCGGGTACACGCCGCATGACGTGGAGCAGCTGATCCTGCGCATGCCCTTCAGACGCTTTGAGGACATGCATGCCATGCATCACGCAAAGCAGCTGGGCACGCTGCGGTTCTATCAGCAGCTGATGAAACAGCTGACGGATGAGGACATGGAAAGCATCCGGGCCTGCTGTGAGGCGGCCATCCGGCGGTATTATCATGAATCATCCGGAAAGAAAATTGACACACATAGAGAAACCGAGGCGGAGATACAGTGAATATTGCAGTTTTGAACGGTTCCCCGGCAGGCAGGGACAGCATTACGCTCTACACGCTTCTGTACATCCAGAAGCATTTTCCGGACCATCACTATGAAATTCTGCATGTGGGACAGCAGATCCGGAAAATGGAAAAGGAGCCTGAACTCTGGAAGGATACGCTGCAGAATGCGGACCTGATCCTGTTCTGCTATCCGGTGTACACCTTCCTGGTTCCGGCACAGCTGCACCAGTTCATGGAGCTGGTCAAATTAAGCGGCATTTCCCTGAAAGGAAAGTATGCCACACAGATCACCACATCCAAGCATTTCTATGATGTGACGGCCCATCAGTTCATCCAGGACAACTGTGAGGATCTGGGGCTGCAGTATGTCCGCGGCCTGTCCGCCGACATGGATGATCTTCTGCATGAAAAGGGGCAGAAGGAGGCCCTGGCGTTCTTTCGCTGTGTGCTGGAGAGCATGAAGCATGGCTGGTGCGAACCAGTGCCGGCACGTGTGCATCTGACATGTGCCGAAACGCATGCTGAAGCGGAAATGCTTACGGTCAGCGCGCCGAAACGCATCGTGATTGTCGCGGATTTCACGAACTCGGAAAACGACCGGCTGCAGAATATGTGCAGGCGGCTGAAAAACCGCATGCCCTGTGAGGCCGAAGTGATCAATATCCAGGATTTCCCCTTTGCGGGCGGATGCCTTGGATGCTTTCACTGCGCGGCGGGCGGGAAATGTATTTACAAGGATGGGTTTGACGATTATCTGAGAGAGCATATCCAGACGGCGGACGCCCTGATCTACGCCTATACCATCCGCGACCACAGCATGGGCAGCCGGTTCAAGGTCTTTGATGACCGTCAGTTCTGCAATGGACACCGCACAGTGACCATGGGCAAGCCGGTGGGATACCTGGTGGACGGCATCCTGGATGCGGAACCGAACCTCAGGATGCTGATGGAGTCCCGGGCTCAGGTGGGCGGAAACACCATGGCCGGCATTGCCTGCAATCAGCGGGATCCTGACCGTGAAATCGACATGCTTGCCGAATCCCTGTGCTACATGGTCACCGAGCATTATCTTCCGCCGAAGAACTTCTATGGAGTGGGCGGGATGAAGATCTTCCGGGACCTCATCTGGCAGATGCAGGGGCTCATGAAGGCAGACCATCAGTTCTACAGGGAACATCATTTCTATGATTTTCCGCAGAAAAAGCGCGGCACCATGCTGGCCATGTACCTGGTGGGCGGCATGATGCGGAATCCGAAGCTGAGTAGAAAAATGGGTGGAAAGATGACGGAGGGCATGATCATGCCCTACAGGAAAGTGCTGGAGCAGAAATGAGGTGAACCGGCGTTTCTGTACCCGGGGCGTTTCCGGACGGACAGGACTCAAAAACCCGCTGCCGAAGTGACTGCAGATCGCTTTGGCAGCGG
>CACYNZ010000561.1 GCA_902775835.1 uncultured Eubacteriales bacterium
GTCAGACGTCTTCGAATCCCGAGAGATCGCGCGTTTTCTCAAAGCCTCATATGCGACGGGATGCAATTACATCAAGCGGTTTGATGAACTGCACCTGATCGAACATGTGCCGCAGGAAACAGACATCTATCGTTTCCTGCCATAGATTGTTTCAGACATCGACCAGCATTACCCCTGCAGGTACACGGAGGTATTTCCATGCAGACACTGATTTCCCCTGACAACCACTGGGCTCTTCTTCTGATTCTGTTATCCTGCACTTCCCTGTCCATATACCTGGAGCAGAAATACAAATGGGCATCCAAAATCTCCGGCGCCGTCATCACGCTGATCCTGGCCGTGGTGCTGGTGAATTTCGGCGTCATTCCCAGCAGTGCGCCTCTGTTTGATGACATTGTATGGGGGTATGCCGTGCCCCTGGCGATTCCGCTTCTGCTGCTCCGGACAAACATCCGGAGAATCCGGAAGGAAACCGGACGGTTTCTTCTGATCTTTCTGATCGGAGCGGCGGGCACCGTGGCAGGCACGCTTCTGGGCACTGTGCTTCTGAGCTCCGCTGTATCCGGGCTTCCCGGCGTGGCAGCCATCATCACCGGTTCCTATATCGGCGGCGACGTCAATTTCACCGCGATCGCGGACGCGTTCCATGTGGACAGCACGCTGATCGCCTCCACCACCGTGGCTGACAATCTGAACATGGCCCTGTATTTCCTCGTTCTTCTCGGAATCGCGGGAAGCGCCTTTTTCCGCTCGCATTATACGCATCCGCATATTGACGCAGTGCTGGACGCGGGGAAACAGGAGGGGAACCAGACCCTCGCTGCTCAGTACTGGACGAAGAAGCCCGTTTCACTGCGCGACATTGCCTTCAACATGGCCTATGCGGCAGCTGTGGTGTTCTTCGCCCGGCTGACCGGTAACTTCTTCTCCGGCCTGATCCCGGAAGGAAACTGGTTCACGCAGATGCTGAACACCTTCTTCGGAAGCCAGTATGTGTGGATCACCAACATTTCGGTGCTCTTCGCCACCTTCTTTGAGAAGCGGGCCTCGGAAATGCAGGGAGCCCAGGAGATCGGGACCTGGCTTATTTATCTTTTCTTCTTTGTGATCGGCGTGCCGGCATCCATTGCGGTACTGCTGCAGAGCGCGCCGATCCTGCTCGTCTTCTGCATGATCGTGGTGCTGATGAACATGGCCTTCTGCTTTATCGGCGGTAAACTGCTGAAGTTTGACCTGGAGGACATCATTCTTGCCTCCAATGCCAATATCGGCGGGCCCACCACCGCCGCCGGCATGGCCATTTCCCAGGGCTGGACCCGGCTGATCGGACCCTGCATGCTGGTGGGCACTTTCGGATATGTGATCGGCACCTGGCTGGGTGTCCTGGTGGGATCCCTGCTCGGCGCGTAAAGGAGGTTTTGACAAATGAAGTTTTCCGATGATGCTTCCCGCTTTGTGTCCATCGGGGATTTCCTGCTGGATGTGATCCTGGAAATCCGCTACGCTTCCACCTTCAATTTTATCGGGGACCGGATCGACGGGTATGAACAGCCCGTTGCGCTCATGACCATGGATGCAGCGCAAGCGCTGAAAAGAGCAAGTGCCGCCGCGATGGATCTTGGCTTCCGCCTGAAAGTCTATGATGCCTACCGCCCACAGAAAGCCGTGGATCATTTCATGCGCTGGGCCGAGGACGTGGAGGACACCCGGATGAAGGCGTACTTCTATCCGGAGGTGGACAAGCATGTCCTGATCCCGGAGGGGTATATCGCAAGGCATTCCGGCCACAGCCGCGGAAGCACCGTGGACCTGACCCTGTTTGACATGCATGCGCACCGTGAACTGGACATGGGCGGATATTTTGATTATTTCGGTAAGCTGAGCCATCCGGACTATCCTGGCGTGACCGATGCCCAGCATGCAAACCGGATGCTGCTTCAGTCCATCATGGTGCATGAGGGCTTCCGGCCGCTGGACAGTGAGTGGTGGCATTTCACGCTGAACGATGAGCCGTATCCTGACACCTATTTCACCTTCCCTGTGAGCCTTTCTTCCGTATCCCTGTAACCTTATACTAATCTCAAATTAGATTAGC
>CACYNZ010000562.1 GCA_902775835.1 uncultured Eubacteriales bacterium
GGCACAGCCCCGCGCTGTGCCTGTTCCTGTCTCTTTTTTCGGGCCGGGGGAATTGAAGTTGCGGCGGGACGGTGCTATAATCGGCATATCGACTGGAAGCGAAAAGGAGGCGCGGATATGGTTTTGTTTGTCAATGCCTGTGTGCGGGGCGACTCCAGAACGAAGCGGCTGGCGGACTGCCTGCTCAGCAAGATCGGCCGGCCCGTCACGGAGCTGCGTCTGGAGGAGCAGCAGTTTCCCCCGGTGGATGAGGATTTCCTGCGGGAGCGAGACCGGATGATCGCGGAAGGGACGCTGGAAGCGCCGGTGTTTGAGATGGCCCGGCAGTTTGCTCTTGCGGACGAGATCGTGATCGCCGCGCCTTACTGGGATCTGTCCTTTCCGGCCGTTTTGAAACAGTATCTGGAGCAGATCAACGTGGTGGGCGTCACCTTCCGGTACACGCCGGAGGGGATCCCGGAGGGACTGTGCCGGGCAAAGAAGCTGTACTACGTCATGACGGCAGGCGGACTGTACTGTCCGGAGGAATACGGATACGGATACGTCAAGGCCCTGGCGCAGAGCTTTTACGGCATCCCGGAGACAGAGCTGATCCGGGCGGTGGGACTGGATCTCGACGGCGCGGACCCGGAGGAGATCCTGCGGCAGGCCATGGATGACCTGAAGGCGGGGGAGTGAAGGCGATGGAGCGAAACAGTGGCGCCCGGCTGCTGTCCGGACTGATTGCCGCTCTGACCGTGCTGGGCGCCTGGATCATGCTGACGAATCACGACACGGGGATCCTGACGGTATATGGTCTGAGCAACCTGAAGTTCTTCACGGTTCAGTCTAATCTGCTGGTGGGGATCGTACATCTTCTTGCCCTGCTTCTGCCCGGCAGAAGACTGTGGCTGGAGCGGCTTAGCTATGTGGCCACGACGGCGGTCATGCTGACGTTTACGGTGGTGGTGTGCTTTTTCGGCCCTTCCCTGGGGTATGGAGAACTGTTCCGGGGGGCAAATCTGTTCTTCCACCTGATCATCCCCCTGCTCTCGGCGGCACATCTGTGCGTTTTCCGGCGGAACCGGCCCATCTCCATGGGAGAGACGGCGGCCGCGCTGATCCCGACTGTGCTGTACGGGACCTACTATACCGCCGTGCTGCTGGTGGTCTTTCTGCTGGCGGTGCGGCTGATCATCCGCAGGTCCCGGTCGGTGAGTCTGGTGCTCTTCGGCACCGCATACAGTTTTCTTTTATACAATGCCCACTTTCAGAACTGGCTGATGGAATGGTTAAGCGCCAAAGCCAATGTGATCCATATGAAAGAGGAAAGCGAACTGAAAGGAAAGCGTTTTTATGTGCCCCGTGAAAACCGCGACATCCGCGTGAATATTTACAATGATTCCAAAGGGGAGGACAGACCTGCCGTCTTCTTCGCCCACGGTTCACAATTTGTCGATTCGGATGCCGATGAGTGGGATGATTTCTGCGATTGGTTTGCCAGGGAATTTGACTGTGTTCTCTTCAGTGTCAATTATTCGAAGATCGGCATCCATGTGACCAGCTATCCGCAGGATGAAATCCAGGACACGATCCGCTATTTCCGTGCTCACAGCAGTGAGTATGGATTCCATAAAAACAACTTCATGATGATGGGCTTTGAGGCCGGGGCCTATCTTTCCATGATCGCGGGCTTCCAGCTGCTTAGAAGAGGCATCTTTTCCAGAGGCTTTATCTTTGTGAATCCGTTTGTGGATTATACCAATGTCAGCTTTGCCCAGGCAGGCTACCATCCCCAGCCGCTGGCCCTGATCACACTTGGCGCGGATGAGATGCGGGAAAAATGGAATGAATATTCCGGTGCCATCCGGGCACAGGATATTTATATGCGGGAATGGGACAGACCCGCTGTTTCAAAGAAAATCCTTTACGCACCTTATGAAAAGGCAGAAGGGCAGGAAGCGGAAGACCAGAGGCTTCTTGTCAACTGGCTTCATACACGATTCAATGAATTCGCAGGATAAACAAACAGGAGAATACGACAGATGAGCGCACAATTCACAAAATGGGCTGCCTGCTGGGGCAATGCCACTTCCATCACCAACCGTCGAGAG
>CACYNZ010000563.1 GCA_902775835.1 uncultured Eubacteriales bacterium
TCAGCCGGCCCTCTTTCACCGGATGACCTATACCGACCGGGAAACCGGGCTCTATATCCATTACAACATCTTTCTGCCGGAAAAATACGACAAGGCGGCCGCTTACCCGCTGGTGCTCTTTCTGCCGGACCTGACCTCCACTGGGACCGACCCGAATCTTCCGCTGGTGCAGGGAATCGGCGGACTGGTCTGGACCGCGAAGGCGTGGCAGGAACAGTTCCCGGCGATTGTTGTGGTGCCGCTCTACCGCGAAGCGATTCTCGACCATGTCTACGGCTATACGACGACGGGCTATGTCGAGCTCACAAGAAACTTTGTCGACTTCCTGCGCAGGGACTATGCGGTGGACAGCAGCCGGATCTACGGCACAGGCCAGGGAATGGGCTGCGAAGCCCTGATGTCCATTGCGGCGGAAGACCCGGACCTTTTCACCGCCTGTATGTTTGTCAGCGGCCAGTGGGATGTCAACCGCCTGGAAAGCCTGAAGGATCAGAAGTTTATCTTCTTCACCGCGGAGGACGACAGGGGCGCATATCGCTTTGCCCAGAGACTCATGGAACGCTTTGCCGAAAAGGGGGTCGGCTATGCCTATTCGATCTGGAACGGCGATTGGGAGCCCTATGACAGAACCCTCTCGGGGATCAAGCTCACGGTCAGCGATACCGGGCACTATTTCGTCTTCTGGCGTTCGGGCACGATTGTGGCAGACAGCGACGAGGCAAAGCAGGCGGCGGGACTCACGATGGTGAATCCGGCGGTGCATGTTGCCTCCTTCAACGCCGCCTACCGCTGTGTTGCGGTGATGGAATGGCTGTTCAGCCAGGCCAAAGTGTTTCACGATGTGGTGAAATAAGCGGAGAATGCTGCATAATTAAAACACAGCAATATCAAGGAATCAAGGAAAAACGAACCCTCCGACGGGCTTTGAAGCCTGACGGAGGGTTCGCCTTGTATCAGAATATCCTGTTCTTCAAAGGGGAATCAGCTCTTTCCGGTCGGGGAAACAGGGGGAATGGAGCCTGCGCTGCTTTCCACGCGCTGAATGCGCATGCTGTCCGTGCCGCCGCCCGTAATCAGGGGCACAGACTCAAGAATCAGGGAAGAGGTGTCCAGCCCGTACCAGCGCTCTTTGGAGCCGGCAACCCGGCGGATGGCGTACTTGGTGTTCAACACAAATTCATCCAGGGAGGAAAGCTCGGTCTTGGTTGTGACGGATTTCTGGATGATGCAGAACTTGAAGGTCCCGACGGTGGACTTGCCGTAGATGGAGTACCGCTTGTCCTGGGCGGGAAGCTCGCCTCTGGCCTGGAGATCCTGCACGATCTGGCGCAGGTAGACGTTGACGCGCTGGGAGCATTTGAAGCCCAGATTCAAACGGATCCGGAAGATGCAGTCCGTTCCGTAGGTCTCCAGTTCATAGCTCATGGTCTTGGGCTCATTGATCACATGGACGTTTACGAACCAGTAGGCCTGAGCCCGTTTGGTGTCCTTGTCGAGAATGGAATAGAGGATATCGCGGTCCATCAGCTCAAGATCCCGCTCGCCATCGAGGTAGACCAGGTTATGCGCAAGAAGCGGGATGTCGGGGTCGCTGTGCAGGGCGACGAGACTGTCGATGTGATCGCGCATCTTGAGCCGCGTGGAGTATTTCCGCTCAAGCTGGGTTCCGCGGTACCAGATGATCTCAAGGATGAGAAGGGCCAGGGTCAGAATCACGGTGACATAGCCGCCGTGCATGAACTTGCTGAGACTGGAGATGAAGAACACGGTTTCGATTCCGCCGAATACCAGCAGCATCAGATAGGCCGGAAGCGCTTTCTTCCGAAGATCGCGCAGGTAGACGCAGAGCAGAAGCGTGGTCATCAGCATGGTGACCGTGATGGCAAGCCCGTAGGCCGATTCCATCCGCGCTCCGGAGCGGAAGTACAGCACCACCAGGCTGCAGCCGATCCAAAGCAGGCTGTTGACGGTGCCGATGTAGAGCTGCCCCTTGGTGTCGGAGGGATAGCGGATCTCAAGATGAGGCAGGAGGTCCAGCAGGATGGCCTCGGACACCAGCGTATAAGAGCCGGTGATGAGCGCCTGGGAGG
>CACYNZ010000564.1 GCA_902775835.1 uncultured Eubacteriales bacterium
ATCATAACTTCCCAGAAGCCGCTTCCTATCGGCACAGTATTTTCTGTCCGCGCAGCGGCACGATTTCAGAGGACAACGCCTTTGACCATAATCAGATTGCCATACTGGCGTTCCTCCCCCGTCTGGATCACGGCATAGGCCTGTCTCGCCCGGTCATAGAACGCAAACCGCTCGATCTTTTCCACGCCACCGGTCAGCTCCGCGTAGTCTTTCCAGATCACCGGATCCGGCATGCCCTTTTCCTTGTCCGAGTCTGTCAGATCCATGATATACGCCGGATCACTGTAGGTATCCAGCGGGAACACCTCCAGCACCGCCTTCGCCGCTGTCACGCCATCAATCCCCGGCAGCCGGACCAGACGCCTTGCGCAGGTCTCGGCAGGAAAGTTCGCGTCCGCGATCACCAGTTCATCCCCATGTCCCATGTCGCACAGGATTTTCAGCAGATCACCTGTCAGAATCTTTGGAATGTTGTTCAGCATATCAGCCCTCCAGCAGTTCACAGTCCCATACGTTGATGTCCGTATCCGAGAACACGGCCTTCAGCCTGTTCTGCAGTTCCTCCCGGGTTTTGTCCCTTTTCAGAACCACCTGCAGGAACCCGCCGCCGCCGGCACCGCAGACCATTTTCCCCAGAATCAGATCATCCATGCTGTCAAAAATCTGGTCAATCAGTGTATTCGTGGACCCGGCATCGATCTTCTTGCTGAGTTCCCAATGCCGGGACAGAAGATGGGCAAAATCATCCACATGCCCGCGCTCCAGTTCAAAGCGCATCAGTGCAGCCACACGCTGAATCTCATTGAGCGCTTCCACCGTATCGCTGTCACTGCCGATATAGCGTCCCACCACTTCCCGCAGTAGGTTCCTGGCCAGCCGCCGCTGTCCCGTATAGATCAGACAGAAGCGGCGGTTGAGTTCCGCCATGGTATCTTTGTCCAGATGGATGTGATCCACCCTCAGGGCCTGCTTCAGGCCCGGGCGTGACTGAATATACTTGATGCCGTCAGTCACGCCGCCCACCTGGTCCTGCCATCCGCCGCCGGTGGACATGATCTGTTCCATGTACAGCACCGTGCTGTACAGCTCGGATTCCGTGCAGGGAATGCCGAGGAACCTGAAGATGGCCTTCACGCAGGCGGCAGCCAGTATCGAGCTGGTGCCGAGACCGGAACCCTTGGGTACGCCGGTCACCTCTGTGTCCATCCAGATGCCGCCGCCAAGCTGCGCGCATATCTCATCCAGTGAGCCGCCGGACCTTGGGATCACGCCGCAGGCCAGCAGTGCCGCCTTCTGCAGCACATAGGGATCATACGGGTCGCCCACCGCCTGAAGCGGCGCGATGTTCTCAAACTCCCCGTGCACATCCATGTCCCGGCTTTCGAAGATGATCTTCCTTTCCGGGATTTTGCGGACATGCACATGCACCGGCCGCTGTCCGTTAAGCAGAATGGCCGCGTTCAGCACGGTCCCGCCGCATTCATTGCAGTACGGAGGCGTATCGGACCAGCCGCCGCCCCAGTTCACCCGGAGCGGAAGGTCCACGGTCACTTCATCCTCTGCGCATTTCAGGCTTGTTCTCGCTTCCAGACCGGAAAGCGCCGAGCCGAGAATAGCGGAGGACAGGGAAGCAAACGCCTGGGTCACTTCCTTTTCCTCATCCGCGCCGGACAGGGCGCAGCCCACATAGTAATGCAGACGCATGGCCGTGCCGAAGTCCGCCCGGCTCAGCCTGCGCTCCATCCATTCCTTCTGAATTGGCGTCAGCGGGCCGTCCAGATGGCAGTTCCTTGCCGGACGCCGCTGCTGGATCTGCTCCGCGATCCGGTTCATGGCCACCAGTTCGGACATCCGCTTATTCCAGGCCAGAATGGCCTCGGGGTCCGCGTCCCCGAATCCCTGGGCCAGGGACTTGCCGCGCTCGATACTATCCCATTCGCCGGCCATGACATGTGCATACAATGACAGGGCCGCGGCCACTGCTTCCCGGATCGTGGCCCTTTCCGGATAGATGGGTGCGTTCCAGAGCACGCCGAATTCCTCAGGCAGCTTTTTGCCGAACAGGCGCGCTTCCTTGGGA
>CACYNZ010000565.1 GCA_902775835.1 uncultured Eubacteriales bacterium
AATACCGTGCTGGGTGGCCTTGCTGAGGAGACGAATCTCCTGGAAGCCATGAGGCAGGCCGTATTTGAAACAGGATACAGTTATGAGCGCTTTGCGGATGCATTCACACACAGTCAGGGCGGGCAGGTATCGTTTTCATACAACGGAATCCAGGAAACACTGAGCTTTGTGCCGGTCAATGGAACGGACTGGCTGCTGACTTACCTGATCCGTGAGAGCGTGATTGCCGATCAGATGCGCAGTGTATCCGATGAAATGCTGGTTCAGAGTCTGCTGCAGAGTCTTCTGACCATGGCGGTTCTGCTTTTGATGTTCGGGTATACGCTCACCCAGAACCGGAAAAGCATCCAGCTGGAGATTGAAAAGGAAACGTCCGAAGCTGAAAACCGTGCACGGCAGCAGGAACTGGAACGCCGCCTGGAACTGCAGGAGCAGCTGCTTGAGGAAGAAAAACACCGGGAACAGCAGGAACGGATGATCACGGCCCTGTCCTCTGACTACTGGAGTGTCTATTACATTGAACTGGACCGGGATGAGGGTGTGTGTTACCAGGCGCACTCAGAACTGCGCGACGGGGTCAGGGCAGGGGAACATTTCCCGTACCTGAAAACCATGACGGGCTATGCCGAAAAGTATGTGACAGAAGCGTACCGGCAGGAGTTCCTGGCTTTTATACATCCGGAAGCGATCCGCAGGGAACTTGCGGAGCACCGGGTGACCTCCTACACCTACCTGGTCTCCCGGGATGGCAGGGAAACCTATGAAATGAGGCTCTTCAATAGAACAAGTGGGTAGTAAATGAACAAAAATTCTTGAAATATAAAACATCACAGGGCTTTCCTGATATACTTGAGATTGTCCAGAAATCAAGGTCAGGAGTGAAGCACTGTGACGATCTCAAGTTTAGCGAAATTCATCGTTGGCGTCAACCAGATGGTGGTGGAAAATATGGAAATAGAGACCCTTGAAACTAATCCCACCCTCATCATCAGCGTCCGGCCAACAAAGCACGAATCATCCCGCTGTCCGATTTGCGGAAAGAAATGTAAAGGATACGACCAGGGGAACGGAAGACGGCGCTGGCGTTCTATGGACATTGGAAACAGCATCAAGGTGTATTTGGAGTCCGATTCTCCAAGAGTCTGGTGCCCGGAGCATGGTGTCGTTACACAGATGGTTCCGTGGGCAAGGCACGGATCAAAGCATACCCGGAACTTTGAAGATACTGCTGTCTGGATGTCACTGCATCTGTCGAGGAAAGCCGTTGCCGAATATCTGCGTATCAGTTGGGATACCGTCGGTCCCATGATCAGCAGAGTGGAAAAGGAAACCCGGGCAGGCGAAAATCGATTTAACGGTCTGGTCAGGATCGGAATCGATGAAACATCCTACAAGAAAGGGCACAAGTATATCACTGTTGTAATAAACCATGAGACAAACAGCGTAATCTGGGCGGCGAAAGGGTTCGGCAAGGAGGTACTTGAGAGCTTCTTCGAGGAACTGACGCCGGCGCAGCGGAAAAGCATTCAGCTCGTATCAGGAGACGGCGCCAGATGGATCAAAGATACTGTCGAATACTACTGTCCCGGGGCCACATTTTGCATTGATCCGTTCCATGTGGTTTCCTGGTGTGAAGAAGTTCTCGACACCGTCCGAAAACAGCAATGGAATAAAGCCAGGGAGAAAGTGGCCGCGGAAAAGAGAGGACAAGCCAAGCGAGGAAGAGGGCGTCCAAAGGGTGGCGCTACAGAGAAGACCGCCGCACAGAAGAAAGCTGAGGTCATGAAGAGTTCCAAGTATCCGTTGCTTATGAATCCGGATCATCTGGGTGAATCTTACAAAGCCAAGCTTCAGGAAGTTCTACTTTATGACAAACGGTTAGCCACAGCCTATCGATTAAAGGAAGGGCTCCGGGCAATCTTTCATCTCCCGGCAGATGAAGTTCGGCCTGCTCTGGAGAAATGGCGCCGTCGCGCCTGGTCCAGTAGAATTCCGGAATTCGTTGAGCTCCAGAGAAAGATTCGGCGTCATATGGATGCGATCGTTGCGACCGTGACGCACCAGATCTCCAACGC
>CACYNZ010000566.1 GCA_902775835.1 uncultured Eubacteriales bacterium
CGAGAAGCAGAGAAACCGGTGTTCCGATTCTGACACGATAATTACCCGGATTGCTGACCATACCGCCTACCGTTGTAATACGGTCGATAAGCGGCCGTCCTTCACGCACTGCCTGATCAATCGCAAAAACAGTACCCACATTGCACACTACACAGCCCACATCAATGGGAAGACCGCCGTTTGGAACCTCTCGACGTGTAATGGCATATACAAGCTGTTTTTCTCCTCCCTGCGGATAACGTACAGGCAGCGCCTTCACGCTGATGCCGTCGGTCCCTCTGCAGGCCTGCTCAAGAGCAGCAATGGCATCCTTCTTATTATTTTCCACGCCGATAATCGCCTCAGGAATATTCAGCGCAGCCATCATAATATGTATGCCGTCAATGATCCGTCCAGGTTCTTCCAGCATAAGCCGATGATCAGCCGTAAGGAACGGTTCGCACTCAGCGCCATTGATAATCAGCTTCTCAATGGTCTTCCCTGCACCAGGTGTCAGCTTTACTGAAGTGGGGAAAGTCGCACCGCCCATGCCGACAATGCCGGCCTGACGAATAATATCCTGCAGTTCCTTGGCACTGACCGTTTCAGGATGCGATGCGGGAGTCACGCTCACCCACTCGTCTTTGAAGTCATTCTCAATAACAATTGCCTGAGACACAACACCGCTTGCGAGTGTACAGGGCCGGATTTCATCCACAGTTCCAGAAATGGATGCGTGAATCGGAGCGGAGACAAATCCGCCAGCCTCAGCAATCTCCTGTCCAATCAAGACATGGTCACCTTTTTTTACCAAGGCCTTCGCCGGTGCACCAATATGCTGGGACAGAGGAATAATAACACGGGCAGGAGCCGGCATATCAATAATGGCATTTCCACCATTGACAGACTTACCGTTCAGACCTTCCTGTGGATGAATTCCACCCGGAAACAGACGATTACCAAACACGGATCGAGGTCCCCCTTCCGAACCGGTTGCCCGGTTTCGCTTCATTAAATGTGTCGCTATCCCAAAAGCATACCAAAAGGCATACAATCATAGATAAGTATAGCATAGATTCCCCGGTTTATACAGTACACTCTTTCGTTTTTCCAAAATAGTTGTTCTGTCCCCACTCGCTATTCCCTTGTTCTGCAGCCATTTTTAAACTGTGCTGCACTTCTCAGCATATGCTCGGCATGACTCAGTGCACTTTCGTCAGCCCCGTCTGCACCGGCCAGCATCCGCGCAACTTCAGATATTCTCTCTTTTTCGGACAGGAAAAGAACATTTGTATTGGTTCTTCCATCATGTTCTGTTTTTTCAACCAGATAATCCCTGTCAGCCATAGCCACAATCTGAGCAAGATGCGTGACGCAGATCACCTGCCTGTGCACCGCTATCTGGGCCATTTTCTCCGCAACAGTCTGTGCAATTTTCCCGGAAATGCCAGTATCAATTTCATCGAAAACCATGCTTTCCACACCGCCTCGCTCCGCTTCAAGCGTTTTCAGTGCAAGCATGATTCTGCTCAGTTCTCCTCCGCTGGCTATTTTGGACATTGGCTTCAGCGGTTCTCCAGGGTTGGCACTCATTTGAAACTCTACCAGGTCTTCACCATCCACAGTGGGAAGCTGCTGCCTTTCAGGCTTTGAAAACACCACCTGAAAAACTGTCTTTGCCATCCCAAGATCCTTCAGCTGGCCCATCATTTTCTGTTCGAACACTTCTGCTAGACTCTTTCTTGACTCCGTAAGCAATCTTGCCTGATGCCGGTATTCACCGAGAAGGCGCCTGTGCTCATCTGCAGCCTTTGAAATACTGGTATCCAGCTCCATAAGATCGTCAAACTCTTTTTGGTACGCTTCCTGGGTAGCGAGAACTTCTTCCTCGCTTCCTCCATATTTTCTTTCCATTCTCCGAATCAGATCAATCCGCTGATCCACTGCTTCAGCCCTGCCCGGATCAAACTCCCCTTTTTCAAGAATGCCTGACAGCTCAAATCCCACGTCTTCCAAATCATAATAGGCACTTGAAGTCTGTCTGTACAGTTCCTGATACTTTTCAGACAGCTCGGATATGGTTTCCAGACTTTTC
>CACYNZ010000567.1 GCA_902775835.1 uncultured Eubacteriales bacterium
AGGACACGCTTGCCTCCAAGGCGGTGAAGATGCTTCAGGCGGAGCAGCGCTTTGTCATGACCGGCACGCCCATTGAAAACCGTCTGGGCGAACTGTGGAATCTGTTTGATTTCATCATGCCGGGATACCTGTTTTCCCAGACAAGGTTCCGGGAAAAGCTGGAAGGCCCCATCATGGAAAGTGATTCCTCCCAGGCACGGGAGCAGCTGCGCAAGATGGTACGGCCCTTTATTCTCAGGCGTCTGAAAAAGGACGTGCTCAGTGAGCTCCCGCCGAAGATGGAGTTTATCCGCAGGATTGAGATTTCCGATGAGGAGAGGAAAGTCTATGCGGCCTCGGTTGCAGCCGCAAAGGCGGAGCTGAAGGGAGAAAGCCAGAAACTGATGATCCTTGCCGCGCTGACCAGGCTGCGGCAGATCTGCTGCAATCCCGGACTGTGCTATGAGAATTACGAGGGTCCGGCCTCGAAGCTGGAGGCCTGTCTGCAGCTGGTGGAGACGATGACGGAAAACGGACATCAGATTCTGGTGTTTTCCCAGTTTGCCTCCATGCTTGCAGTTATCGGGGAGCGGCTTAAGGAAATGCAGATCTCCTACAGGATTTTCGACGGATCCACGCCGCGGGGGAAGCGGGCTGACATGGTCAGCGAGTTCAATCACGGCGGATTCCAGGTGTTCCTCATTTCGCTGAAGGCCGGGGGGACCGGCCTGAACCTGACGGCGGCGGACGTGGTGATCCACTATGATCCCTGGTGGAATATGGCTGCACAGAATCAGGCCACGGACCGGGCTCACAGAATCGGGCAGACGGAAAAGGTTCAGGTCTATAAGCTGATCACCCAGGGAACGATTGAGGAAAAGATTCTGGAACTTCAGGAACTGAAGCAGAATCTGCTGGATTCCGTAACGGAGGCCAATGAAGAAGGCATTCTCCGCATGTCCGCGGAAGAGCTGCTGGAGCTTCTTGACGCCTGAGGCATACAGACGTGCCTGCCTGAGAGTCAGGCAGAGACATGCAGAACACAGCAACGCCGTAAACCAGCGCCCTGTCTTGACGGACAGGGCTTTTTTGCGGGGAAAAAGGAATGCAGGCCGGGGGAAAAGTGTGAAAAAACAGGTGGCGAAAACAGGCTGTATGCGGTATACTCTGCTCAGATGGTGCTGCGGTTTCCAGTGCACATAGGCCGGGATGGGTATGTCCAGGGCGTGGCACTGCTCTGCAGAGGCAGAGATTGGCGCAGAAACATAACTGACTGAAAGAAAAGGAGTTAGAGTCATGCTGGTTGAAACGAAAGCCCGTGTCGGTGTTTTCTCGATTGCTCTGGGAGCGTATCTTCCCCAGTTCCCTTCACTGGTTCCGGAATTTCAGGGACAGTATGCGGATTTCAAGAAAATGATTCCGGATACCGTGGAACTGATTGACGGCGGAATGGTCACCACCAAGGAACAGGCCATGGAAGCAGGGGACAAGTTCCGCGCAGCGGATGTGGATCTTGTGATTCTGCAGCTGCTGACCTATGCCACTTCCTATAACATGCTTCCCGCTGTCCGGGATCTGGATGTGCCCGTGGTTCTGGTCAATGTACAGAAGAAGAAAGCACCGGACTATGCCAACACAGATACGCCTACCTGGCTGGGTGAACTGTACGCCTGCGGCGCGGTGGGCGAGATGGTGGCTGATCTGGAGCGGGCAGGCAAGCGGCATGCTGTGATCACCGGTGTGGTGGAAGGCGGAGATCCGGAAGTCGAGCATGAAATCCTTGACTGGTGCAAGGCGGCTCAGGTGCGCAGACGCTTCCGCGACACCAATATTGCCCAGATCGGACGCCCCTATCCGGGCATGATGGACCTGTATATTGATGAAACCAATCTGTATCACAGAATGTGGCTGTACACCAAGCAGTTCGATTGGGAAAAGATGTGGGCCATCGCCGACAATATCACCGATGAGGATGCCATCCGTGCCAAGGCACAGGATATTCTGGACACCTTCGATATCGAGGGTGGCAGCACCATTGAAAAGGTCTGGGATATGGCCCGGTATGTGGTCGCCTTTGAGCAG
>CACYNZ010000568.1 GCA_902775835.1 uncultured Eubacteriales bacterium
GTTGACGGTCCAGACGCCGTCACACTTGTCATAGAAGCGGATCAGGCGCTGAATCACGGACTGGGCCAGCACTTTGGAGTGTGTTTTGGCCAGCATGTCATCGTAATACTTGGAATGGAACGTACTCACCAGCGGAATATCCCGCCTGCGCGCCGTCTTCAGCGCTTCACTTCCTGCGAGAAACGGGCTCTGCGCATGCACGATATCAAACGGCACTTCCGCGACCCGCCTGCGGAAGGAAGGATCCAGTCCGGGCAGTCCCATGCGGAACAGTTCACCCGGCACCTTCAGGCTGGCTGAGAGAATCACGGGGACCCCGTAGAGTTCTTCCGCATTCGGGGACTCCGGTGCAATGTAATAGGCCTCATGGCCCATGGCGGTCAGTGTCTGACAATAACTGAGCGTTACTCGTCCAACACCGTCCACACTCGGCGGATACGTGTCAACAAATTGTCCAACTACCATTTTTCACTCTCCCGGGGCGTATTGTATCATACACACTCTGCTTACAACATGCCCCTTTTGCATTCTTCTTGTTCTTCTAACGGATCTCCCGGACCGGCATGCGCTTTTCTCCCCGCGCCAGAAGCACGGCGCAGTCAAGCGCTGTACACTGCGGGACACAGACCGATACATGCTTCCAGTCTCTGTGTGCAATCCGGGCGGTCATGCCCTGGATCTCCTGGTTTTTCAGCAGGACAGATCCCCACAGAAGCAGGGTAAACCTTTCGTCGCCGGAAATCAGCGGCACCAGCTGACGCACCATGTCCGTCAGTTCATTGGCTCCCTTTTCAAGGATTGTACGGCATATAGGACTCCCCGCTTTCGCCCCTGTTTCCAGAAGCGGCGCGAGCGCGGCAATGTCGGCCTTTTCCATGATATGCTGCTGGCAGAAATCCACGGCGTCCTGCGCATTCCGGATGGTGGTATGCTGTTCCAGAAGCCCGGTCAGCACATGGTCCGATCCTCTCCTGTCACACAGCCGCACATAGGCCCTGAGCAGTTCCATGCCCAGCCAGGTCGCGGAGCCTTCATCGCTCAGCAGGTGTTCCCACCCGCCGCACCGGTGAATGATGCCGCTTTTCCCGTCACTTCCCAGGGCAATCGAACCGGTCCCGGCAATGAGGACCACAGCAGGGGCATCGAACATGCGAATCAGCAGTTCGGCGTCATTGACCACCATGAGGCGGTCACGGGAGAAGCCCAGCTCCAGGAGAATCTCTTCATAGACAGCCTGCGCGTCCTCGGTATCCACGCCTGAGGCCCCGATGCAGAGCCGGTCGCAGTCATCTGCCGTGGTGCCGGAAGCTTCCAGAGCCCGCCGGATGATTCTGCCCAGCCGCACCGCCAGTTCTTCCCGGCCGATGCCTGCCAGTGTGCCGCCCTGATCTTCTGCTTCCCAGAGCACGCTTCCCTTCGCATCCGTGACCCGGATCCGTGCCGTCGTACCGCCAACATCCATGCCAATGACCATCGTCCGCATTCTCCTTCCCTGCTGTTTTTAATGCATTTTCCCATTCCCTCAGGGTTCTGTCAATCCAATTTTCCACTTTGCTGCCGGGTTTGCCGTTTTGTGGCCGCTTTTCGCCCGGACTGCACATTCAGCTTTTTCAAAATGTCTGAAAAAACAGAGCGGCCTGAAATCCAGCCGGATTTCAGGCCGTCATGATCAGATGCGATAAACAGCAACGCTGTAGGCCGGGATTTCGACACGGCCCTCCGCCTTTTCCCCGTCCAGCAGGGACACCAGCTCTTCGCCGAGCCGGATCTCCTGCGCTTCCGGGAGATAGTTCAAAACAAACAGCCACTTCTGTCCGTCTTTGACCCTGCCGACGATTTCCACTGTGTCCGGCGCCTTGACCAGATCCTCATAGGGCTCGGCCAGGCCCAGGTTCTTCAGGAAGCGCCGTGCTGCCTGCCGGGTGAAAACGCCGCCGAAATGCAGCACGCGTCCCTTTCCAACCGTGCGCTCGGTCAGAACAGGCTCGCCCTTCAGGTAGGACGTGGTATACCGGGCCAGAACCTCTGTGCCCTCCTCAGCCTGCAGGCTTT
>CACYNZ010000569.1 GCA_902775835.1 uncultured Eubacteriales bacterium
CGCCTCTGGGCATGGACTGCTCGGCTCAGTCCTCCGGCTTATATTCCGCATACAGTCCGGATGCAGTATAATATCCGTATGGAAAGCATTTCATACAGCAGATGAACAGGAAAGAGGGATGGGGACATGTCATCCATCGGATATGACAAGCTTGTGAGAGACAGGATTCCCGAGATCATCGCCCGCTCCGGAAAGCGGGCTGTGACGGACATGATTCCGGAAAAGGACATGGGCCCGGCCCTTGACCGGAAGCTTCAGGAAGAGGTCGGGGAGTACCTGGAAAGCCGGAACATGGAGGAAATGGCGGACGTGCTGGAAGTGCTGCACGGGATCGCGTTTCATATGGGGATTCCCTGGGAGAAGATTGAAGAGGAACGCCTGCGCAAGCGCGAAGAGCGCGGAGGATTTGAAAAGGGCATCCGCCTTCTGCGGGTGGACAGCCAGTGAGGAACGGATATGCAGAAAACTGTGAGGACTTCCGCGGGAAACAGCGGCGCTGAGGACCGGTTTATTGAACTGTTCTGTGAGGCCTTCGGCGCCGAAAAAGGGGAGTACGTGTATCTCCAGTATCCTGTGGTGGATATCTACGGCGGGCACCGGAGCATTGACTTTGCCGTAAAGGTGCCGGACGGGCGGGTGGCCATGGAGGTGGACGGGAACACATGGCATCAGCCCGGGAAAATCTCGGAGGAAAAGTACCATGATGATCTGCTCAGGCAGAACAGCATGGTGTATGAGGGCTGGAAGGTCTACCGCTGGACTTCGGATCAGCTGGAGAGGAACCCGGACCGGGTCAAGGATGAGCTGGTCACGTTTCTCGGCGCGTCGCCCATGTTCCAGTACATGGAGGACAGTCTTCCGCCGCAGCAGGGCGCGGCGCTGGAGCTGATGGACCATCAGGAGGAAGCGCTTCGGAACCTGCAGCAGATGCGGAAGGAGCGCAGGAGCATTGCGCTTCTGTTCCACGCCACCGGTACGGGAAAGACCGTGACGGCCGTCTCGGATGCGAAGGCGTTCGGGAAGCGGACGCTGTTTCTGGTGCACCGGCATGAGCTGGTGGAGCAGGCCGTGGAAACATTCCGCCGCGTATGGCCGGAGGTGAGCGTGGGCCGGTTTGAGGGCGGCGCGCGTGACCGGGATGCGTATGTGCTGGTCGCGACCATACAGAGCGTGGCACGGAACCTGGAGATGTTTGAGCCGGATGCGTTCGGATACATGGTCATCGATGAATGCCATCACGGGACGGCGGAGACCTACCGGAAGGTCATGTCCTATTTCCATCCGGAATTCACCCTCGGGCTCACGGCCACGCCGGAGCGCTCGGACGGGGAGGATCTGCTGGAGGTTTTCCAGAACGTGGCGCACAGGCTGGACCTGAAGACTGCG
The DNA here is from genome assembly GCA_902775835.1 of uncultured Eubacteriales bacterium. Next base: position 1,387 of record CACYNZ010000569.1, read on the forward strand.
GTGGAGCTGGATACGCTGGTGCCGGTGCGCTGCATCCGCATCAAGACCAATATTGACATGCGGGATGTGCGGTTCCAGGGGTTCAGGTACAATGCCCTGGACCTGGAGGCTACGATGCGGATTCCGGAGAGGAACCAGCTGATCGTGGATACCTACAGCACCTATGTTCCGGGAAAGCCGGCGGTGGTGTTCTGCACGTCCGTGCGGCACGCGGAGGAGATCGCGGAGCGGTTTCAGGCGCGCGGCGTGGACGCCAGGTGCGTATCCGGAAATACCCGGCCGCTTGAGCGGAAGAAGATTCTGGCCGACTATGAAGCTGGCAGACTGCCGGTGCTCTGTGCCTGCGATCTTCTCAATGAGGGCTGGGATTCGCCGCACACGCAGGTGCTGATGATGGCAAGGCCCACCATGTCCAAGACCATATACATGCAGCAGCTGGGCCGCGGCATGCGGAAATCCCCGGGCAAGGATTTCCTGATGGTCTTCGATTTTGTGGACAACGCGAACCTGTTCAACATGCCCTATTCCCTGCACAGGATGCTGGGCATTTCGGAATATGTGGCCGGCGGGCTGGTGCTGGGCACCCGGCGCGGGATGAAGATGGACCAGGACATGTTCCGGCAGGGAAAGAAGCCGGATGTGCTCATTGACTATCCGATTCACAT
>CACYNZ010000570.1 GCA_902775835.1 uncultured Eubacteriales bacterium
TACTTTGAGGACTGAAGAAAAAAGCAATAATCCAATAAGCTTTGTTCTAAAGCATGAAAAAAGTGAGAAAAAATAGTATAATTCTTAAGTGAAGTATCAGATTCAGGGCAGAAAAAAGAGCAGACCAAGCGATAACTCTGATCTGCTCTGAATGTGATTCTTCACAATTGTACCAACATCGCGGACGTGTAGCCGATATGGAAATTGAACCATTTCACTTCCATTCAGTTTTTGTAGTATTCCCGGCATAACTGGCCGTGGTGACAGAAAACTGGCACGTTTAATGATGTTTTGTGTACGACAAATAAGCCGTCCGGGGGGGCGGCTTCAAAAAAGATATTAAGCTGTATGTATTATCCTGAAACCACGGCAATCCCCTTAGAAGTGCGACAGCTGTGCCGCATGCTCCGCATTCCGCAGCAGGGGCATATGTGTACATCTATATGAAACATTTCATACAGCATGACGTCCTGTTCCATGCCGGTATATCTTGATCTGAAGCGGCGATGGCGCTGGATACGGAACACAATGCCAAGGCGTTTCTTCTTCATGCTGTTTGCGAGAAGCCCATAATAACGGATCTTCTGGAACCCCTTAGGAAGGACATGCTGAAGGAAACGCCGTATGAACTCCTGATAAGTGATGGCAACAATCTTTTTCTCATTGGAACGATAGTCTCTGGATCGGAACGAGACCATCCCTCCATCAACTGAAATGATCCTGGAGTTTGAGATGGCAATTCTGTGTGTATAGCGGCCAAGGTAATCAATGGCATTGCCAAAACCGTTGAATGTTTCCTTTATGAACGGACACCAGTCCTTTTTATAAAGCCGGTCCCGGTAATCTTTCCACTCATAGGAATTGAGCAGTTTACGGCAGCTGTCAGGGATCACGAGGGCACCTGCTTTATGATACTTTTCAAGGGCGTCCATAAACTTGCCTTTGAACTTGGCACCCAGCACCCTGACGGGAATCATAAACGCAGGCCTGCTGGTAGTAAGCCGCATGTCTGGTGTAAGCCCTGCACCTGAAATGATGCAGTGGATATGGGGATGGTAATTAAGCTCCTGTCCCCATGTGTGTAGCACCTGGATGACCGCAGGCATCGCCCCGAGATATTTCTTGTCTGCCGAGAGCTCAAGAAGAGTTTTTGCCGATGCATCATGCAGAAGACCATAGAGCAGCTTCTGGTTGGCATATATGACAGGATTGAGTTCGGCGGGAACCGTGAAGACAACATGGAAGTACGGCCCGTCAATGACCTCGGAACGGCGTGCATCAATCCACAGCTCTTTGAGGACGGCCTGGCAGTTGGGACAGTGTCTGTTGCGGCAGGAGTTATTATGCACTTCCTGATAGCCGCATTCGGTACAGGTGCTGATGTTGCAGCCGAGAGCACCGGATTTGCAGGCCATGATGGACAGGGCTGCCTTTACCTGTTCGGTGCCTGGACTGTGGGAGGAATAAAAGTCACCCCAGGCGGCATTAAAAATCTGCTGTACTTTAAGGTCATGCACTGTATTTACCTCCCAGCCTGTCCAAAGGGCTCATGGCGTTTTTGGTAGAAACAGCAGCAAGATGGATGTATATAACAGTAGACGCCAGGGATTTGTGCCCCAAGAGTTCTTTTATGAGAAAAAGGCTGGTGCCGTTCTCATAAAGATGTGTTCCAAAGGCATGCCGGAAGGTATGGCTGGAAATACGCCTTTCCCATCCGAGCTCATCTTCATGTTCGTGGATCTTTTTGCTGATGAACCATGTGTTGATCGGCTTATCAGCACCGCGCTGCGGGAACAGATAGCCTTTGGGCCTTCCGCATTTAAACCAGTATTCGGTAAGGATATCCAGGGATTCCCGTGCGAGTATCGCGTATCTGTCAGAACGGTTCTTGGAATGACGTATATGAATTCGTAAGTTTTTGCGCTCGATGTCTTCATACCGGAGGCTGCAGACCTCTCCGACCCTGAGTCCCGAGCCATAGAGGAGGGAAACCATTGCCTTGACCTTAAGATCTTCGATCGTGGAAATGAACTCCATCAC
>CACYNZ010000571.1 GCA_902775835.1 uncultured Eubacteriales bacterium
ATACAATTGAGAGATCTTCATATGAATTCTGCTTTCAAAGCAGTGATGGTTGTTGGTGCGCGGCAGGTTGGCAAGTCGACGCTTCTGGGGCATGTATAACCAGATAGGCCTTATCTTACCTTTGATGACCCATTAATCTTGGAGCAGGCCCGTACGGAGCCAGGGCTTTTCTTCCGGAACCATCCTTATCCTATCACGCTTGACGAAGTTCAACATATACAAGAGCTTTTTCCTTACATAAAGATGGCTTGTGATGCATCAGATGAGAGGGGAATATTTTTTTTGACAGGATCTCAGTCATTCCAGCTAATGAAGCATGTCTCGGAGTCATTGGCTGGGCGCATAGCCATATTTGAGCTTTCAGGCTTGTCGTTGCGGGAAATTGATGGCATTGACTTCCATCAGCCATTTATACCGTCAGAAGCATACATAGAGCAGCGTGGCAAGCATTTCAGACCTCACCAGCATATATGGTCTTTGATTCATAAAGGAAGCTACCCGGCACTCTATAAGGCTGATGTGGACTGGCAGCTGTTCTATTCATCATATGTAAAGACTTACCTGGATCGTGATGTCAATGATCTTCTGCAGGTAAAGAATCGGTTGAAGTTCATGCGCTTCCTTACTGCTATGGCTGCAAGGACAGGACAGATGCTGAACTATAGTAAGGTGGCAGAACAGGCGGATGTTACGGTAGCGACGGCCAAGGAGTGGACATCGGTGCTGGAGGCATCAGGGCTTGTATATATTTTGCCGCCGTTCTCAAATTCTGCAACTTTAATGCTCAGCGCGCTCGGCTGATAAGACGTCTTATTTACCGCTGCCTGAACCTCCACTGTTTCAGCTTCCGAAAGACTGATCGGAATGCTGTTAACGGACACATCATCAAAGAGCCGTCCGAACAATGATTTCGTCTGCTCTCCGTTCAGAGCAAAGTACAGAATATACTTTGTCCTGTCTTCACTCTCAAGGACTGCCGGCTGAATATTTCCATCAACGATTTCCTGATACACTTCCAGACCGGTCTCATTCATCCAGGTCATCCCGGGACCGTAATTTACATCTCTCCAGTCCGAAAAAGTGCCGGTTTCTTCAACATACTCGGAAATATAAACATTTCCATCCTGATCATACCAGAACTTTCCCTGATTCAGAATCTGACCGTCTCTGCTCAGTTCTGACTCCTTACTGACTGTAAGAATGTTCCCCTGAACATCCTCTGTCCCGTAGGCTTTCACCTTATTGGCCGTTTCAATCAAAACTTCCGTACCTTCGACCGAACAGGTAATGTTATTCATATAAGAATATTCAACGGTATTTTTTAATTTAATCTGCCCGTCAAGAGCCGCCCGGGCGATGCCGGCCGCATCCTCCGGTGCCTCCGGCGTTTCGGTCACATCCTTTCCCCTGCTCTCATTTGAATCCACACGGGATTCATGAGAACGCGTATCCCTTCTGTCCCGCCCCTTGCCTGATGCGTTAGAAGGAGCAGAAGACGTACTGTCATCTGGCCGACCGGAATCCTGTTCCTTCGAAGGAACGGACGTCACAGACTCATTCCGGGCAGACTCCGTCACACTTTCGCTCTCACCGTCTTTCGAATCCGACCCGCATCCTGCCAGTGCGCCGATCATCAGGGCAGCAGCTAGCAGCAAAGAAACGACTCTTTTTTTCATGGATCCCTCTCCTCGTACAAGTACTTTATTGATACTTTTTCAGGTGTGCAGGTACACTTTTCTCACGGAAGCCCGACCGACTGAAGGATCGATCCGGCAGTAACGGCAATGACCACAAGAAATGCAAGCACTGTAACATTTTCCTTCATGCTCCTGTTCATCCTGAAGAGGACGAGCAGGCCGAGCCCGGCGCTCGAACACAGGCCGGCCACCGCGGAGCCGAAGCTCAGGACTCCGTCCATATAGAGCTGCGTCAGCATGATCGATGCCGCACAGTTCGGGATCAGCCCGATCACGGAGGCGACCAGCGGCTGGAACGCACTTCCGCTCAGGAAGATGCTCTCGATCACGCTGTTTCC
>CACYNZ010000572.1 GCA_902775835.1 uncultured Eubacteriales bacterium
AATGAGCTGGATACCCTTCTCGGCCTGAGCGGCCTGACGGATCTGACCTTCCGGGACTGTGACCTGCGTGGAACGTTCTTCAAGGCCTTTGACCGGGAACGGATCATCGTGAGCCTTACGCTCATCGACTGCAAGCTCAATTCTACGGACAATCTCGATGACTTCAGGGGGCTTACCACCCTGAGCCTTGCCCGCACCGGCGAGACGCTGGACTGGAGCATTCTTTCCAAGCTTCCCGCGCTCAGGACCGTTTATATTGACACGAGCATGAAGGACGCCGTCGGCAGCGCACTGGCCGGAACCGACGTACAGGTCATTGTCTTCTGAAAGAGTAGGCCTCCCACCAGGGACAGCTGTTTATTCTTCGGAACGGATCCCATGCCGATGAGGCTCGTTCCCGGGCGGCTTATCCTGCCTTGGCAGGCTGAATGGCGCCGCGTTCACAGCGGTTGCCCCAGGAGTCAATCAGGACTCCGTCCCGATAGACACAGATAATCTCGCAGTTGTTGGAGCAGCGGCCGCAGCCTGCCTCCCGGGTGACAAACTCCATGTTCTCCATGGAAAAGTCAAAGACCTCACGCCTCAGGCTCCTCTTTGCAAGAATCGCGGAACCCATCGCGCCCATCAGGTGCCCGTTTTCATCCACGGTCACCGGACATTGCAGCAGGTCCTCAAAAGCGCGGACAACACCGATGTTCTTACTGACGCCTCCCTGGAACACAACCGGGGAGACAATTTTTTTGCCCTTGCCGACGTTGTTGAGATAATTGGAAGCCACCGCATGGCAGACGCCCGCGATGATGTCTTCCCGCGGATGACCCATCTGAATCTTATGGACCAGGTCCGACTCGGCGAACACGGTGCAGCGGGCGGCGATTGCCGTGGGGTGCTCGGAACGAAGGGCGTAATCCCCCATTTCTTCCACTTCAATTCCCAGGCGGCGGGCCTGACTGGAGAGAAAGGCTCCGGTCCCGGCAGCACAGAGCGTATTCATGGCATAATCCACGGCCACTCCGTTTTCCACCAGGATGATCTTGGAATCCTGCCCGCCGATCTCCAGAATGGTCCGCACATCCGGATAGAAGGTGGTGGTACCGACGGCGTGTGCGGTGATTTCGTTCTTGACAACCGTAGCGCCGAGAATGGTTCCGACCAGGCGACGGGCGCTGCCGGTTGCACCCGTTCCGACAATCTGATACCGCTCCCGGTCAAATTTCGCTTCCAGCAGCGAGACGAGATTCTTCACCGCCGCAATGGGGTTTCCCTCTGTCCAGATGTACTCGCTGGAAAGAATGCTGTTTTTCCCGTCAATGATGACGCCCTTGGTGGAAATGGACCCGACGTCAATTCCGAGAAATGCCTTTTCCTTTGTCATGCGGCGACCTTCTTTCTCATTTCAATCATATCATAGAACGCTTCCAGTCTGGTCATCAGGCCGACGTCACTGGACTGGGAGTCATATGTGAGATACAGGACGGGAATCTTATAGTCCTGCGACAGGTTTGCCAGCACCGGCATGATGTCCACCTCCGGGGTGCAGTTGGCGGACTTGATATGAATCAGACCGTCAAATCCTTTTTCCGCAAAAGTCTGGGCCTGCCAGATGTCCGTGGTGGAATTGGCCCCCATGGAATACTGACTGCGATCCCGGACCGTGATCTGATGGTTTTTGATCCCCGGGCGAAGCATGCTGTTCGTGACATTCATCCAGCGGTGTACCTCTACCCCCATGTCTGCGAGCTTCTGCTCCACCTCGAGATTGGAAAAGGCGTCCATTGCGGTGTAAAACTCACCGATGATGCCGACGCGAAGCGGATTCTCGGGCTTGTTCAGCTCGATCCCGCCGAAGGCGCGGCGGGCGGAATGATAAGCCCGCTCAATATCCGAAAGACTTGCCGCGGCATACAGGTCGGAGAGAAACCGCTTATAAATCCGCGAATAGCGGTGCGAGGGATCGAAACCACAGTTCTGATAATACTGGGCCGTGATATCATCCAGATGCTCCACCATGATGACGGCTTCGGCAAAGGC
>CACYNZ010000573.1 GCA_902775835.1 uncultured Eubacteriales bacterium
TTCGTCCGCCTGAATCCTGGTCGAAAGAGACAGAATAAAATCACTCATGGTGTTCTCCTCGGGTCACTGCGCCTGCGGCGCGTCTTTTTCGCTCTCCTGCTGCCGGAACTGCTGCGGCGTCAGTCCCGTATAGGACTTGAACCGTCTGTTGAAGGCCGAGATATCATAATACCCGCATTCCACGGCAATATCCTTGACCGGCATGGCTGTTGTTCCCAGAAGCCGCTGGGCCCTGTGCATGCGGCAGAAGGTGATCACTTCCAGCGGCGTCTCCTGGTACACGCGCTTGAATTCCACGGACAGCTTGGAATCGCTCATGCCGACTTCCTTCGCAATGCCGGACACGGAAAGCTCCGGCTCCGAAAAACGGTGCTGGATAATTTCCCGCGCCTTGCGCACCTCCTCCGGCACATGCTCCTGTCTGGTGGCGGTCTGCAGGTCCGCGATCTTCCGGCAGACCTGCGCAAGCAGGCCGTCCAGTTCATCCACTGAAAGGCAGCGGCTGAGCCGGAAAAGGTCATACACGTCCTCTTCCTTGGCCCCGCTCGCCCGCGCTTCCGCCGTGACAGCGGTGATGATCTCATTGTACATGCTCCTGAATCCGAAGAGCAAGGTATGCATGCCATGCATGGCCTGGGACACTTCCCGGAGCGCCTGCTCGATCCTCGGCCGGTCAGCCTTTCTCAGGGCGAGCCGTAGATGATCCACGGCCTGATGATTGTAGTCCGTTTCCGAAGCCTTCTCTTCCCCGAGTCGTCCCCGGTAAAGTGAATGAAGAGATCATCGAACGTGTCATTGACGGCGCGGTAGGAGGCAAGCTTTCCGGAGATGCGCGAGCCTTTCACGGGATCCTCGCTGTATTTCACGGGCGTGATGTCATTGTTGGTCATCTGCCCTGCAATGGAAACCAGCGTTGTCATCAGCCGGTCCTGGGCTTCCCGCACCAGATGCAGGTCCGCCTGATAGGTATTGAGCAGAAGCTGTGAGTGGAACGATGAAAAAGACCGGTATGCAAAGAATACCAGTATGATCATGACAACGAGCATGATCACCACATAGGAGAAAAAAGACTGAAGCTGCAGTCTGTTGAACCTGTGCTTTCTCTCTTTCATCGTGTTCGCTCCCAACAAAGAGACACCAGCTGACCCCCGGGAATCTCCAACGGCTGACCCTGGTCCACACTTACCCACGCACTCTGTACGGAAGGATTATATACGAAGCTGTTATCCGCCGTAAACTGCAGGAGCTGAAAAACATCCATATAATCCACAATTTCAATATGCGTGGCGTACCAGATGTCATCCCGCCCGCCCATCATGCTGCAGAATGCTTCCATCATGTCCCAGTTGCCGTCCTGGTCAAACTCATAGCTGTGTCCCCACACATCCATGAGATACAGGTACTGTGTCTTATGCAGATCACAGAACGCCCGTCCGAGCTCCATCAGACGGTGATTGTGATGGCACGTCGCCTGCCCCTGAATGCAGACAGCAGGGAATCCCTGCTGCAGCTCCCGGCAGTGCCGATATATGCCTCACCCGGTTCTCTGAACCGGATCGGAGGATGTTTTCGTTGACAGGATGATTTCTGTATGATACTCTTTTTATGCTCCATTTGGAGCATAAAGGAGGTCATGTCATGGAGAATACGGAAAAGGTATCGGTCAACATGAATATCGGAACCCTGTCCCAGATCGACCTGCTGGTGGATCAGGGCTTCTATTCAAACAGGAGCGATCTGATCAACCAGGCGGTGCGGGAGTATCTGAATACCAAGCAGGCCAGCATCCATGCCGCGCAGGAGCGCTATGACAGTTCGGGCTGCATCTGGTTCATGGGCATCCGGGGCATGGTGAAGAAGGAACTGGAACCCCTCAGGGAGCAGGGGCATCAGAAGGAAATCCGGGGATACGGACTCCTGGTCATCGATGAAAGCCTGGATGACCTGATCCTTGAGACCATCTCTGCCATTCATGTCAGGGGCAGGGTCAGATGCTCTGACCGTCTGAAAAACCATTACCACCTGTAACAG
>CACYNZ010000574.1 GCA_902775835.1 uncultured Eubacteriales bacterium
CAGACGCTGCTGCGCCGGATGGAGCTGACGGAGGACCTGAAAACCAAGGCCCTGTCCTCCGGTATGATGGCCAAGCTGAAAATTGCCGTCACCATGGCCCGGGACGCCAAAGTCTATATGCTGGATGAACCGTTCAACGGCATTGATCTGCTGGCCCGGGATGAAATCCGCTCAGCCATTCTGGAATATGCCACTGCTGATAAGCTGCTGCTTCTGTCCAGTCATCTGGTCGAGGAGATGGAAGCGATCGCGGACCGGGCTGTTTTCCTCTCGGAAGGCCGCCTGGTGGAAAATGTGGATCTGGAATCCATGCGCCTGGAGCGCGGAATCTCCATGGCGGACCGTTATCGTCAGATTTACGGACATACGGAGGGATAAACCATGCTGAAACTGATTAAATATGAACTGCGTAAAACCTGGTCCACCAAAGCGATCCTGCTGGCTGTAACCGCTGTTGTGGAAATTGCCTATCTGATCGGCCTCTATGCGAACAAGGAAGAAACCATGGGCGTTTCCGTCTTCCTGCTCATGCTGCTGGCCTTCGGCGGTGTGCTGGTCATCGGTCTGGAAAGTATCCTGACCCTTCACCGGGATATGAACACGAAGCAAAGCTACATGCTGTTCATGACGCCGAACAGCTGCTATAAGATCCTCGGCGCGAAAATTCTGGAATGCGGGCTTTCCATCCTGCTGACGGGCGCTTTCTTCTTCGCGCTGGGTGTGCTGGATATCACGCTGCTTTTTGCTAAGGAAGGACAGCTCAGCGCCTTCTGGAACAGCATTCAGCAGTTCCTCTCCAATTTCTCTGTGAATGGTCATGCCCTGGAGATCAATGTACGCACCATGTCCGCCGTGGCTTTTGTCCTGCTGACCTCCTGGATCTCCCTGGTCTCCACGGCTTATCTGGCGGACGTAATCAGCGCTGCGCTTCTGAACGGGAAGAGGTACAACGGGTTTATCAGCTTTTTGTTCTTCCTCCTGCTGTCCTGGCTTTCCAGCCGCTTTGCCGGAATGCTCACCCGTTCCATTCAGGACAGCTTCACCCTGATGATGGTCTACGGATTGATCGACCTGGCTGTTTCCGCCGTCATGTATGTCATTACCGCCAATATCATGGAGCGGAAGCTGAGCGTATAAACCGGGGGGATGCTTTTTTCTCCCCGCCGTGTTAAGATATCTCCGTAAGCAGTCTGATGTCCGGAGGAGAAGCATGGCGATCACCAAAACGGATTTTATGCGGGGCATGCAGTGTCCGAAAATGCTCTGGCTGGATAAGCACCGGCCGGGCCTGCGGGTTATTCCCCCGGAGGTGCAGGCCCGGTTGGATGCCGGAAACGATTTCGGAGACCGGGCGATGGGCATGTTCGGCCCCTATGAGGAAATGACCGTCTGGCGTCCGGGCACCCGTATTCCGGATAAAAAAGCCATGCTGGCCCGTACCGCCGAGCATCTGGCCCTGGGCACGCCTGTGATCTGTGAGGCCGCCTTCAGCAATTATAACAACTATTGCGCGGTGGATATCCTGCGGAAGACGGATACCGGTCATGACTTCTACGAGGTGAAAAACGCCCCGGAGGTGCATGAGCAGTTTATCCGGGACGCCGGCTTCCAGTATTACATCATCACCCGCTCCGGCCTGAAGATCAATCGCGTTTTTATCGTCATCCACGGGCCGGACGAGGCAAACCCTTTCCTGCCGGTGGAGGTCACGGAGCAGGCGAAAGGATACTATGCCTGGGTCAATGAAAACATCTGGGATCTCAATCGCCTGCAGAAGCAGCGGGAGGAAGTCCCCGCGGAAACCGGTCCCCGCTGTATGGATCCCTATCCCTGCTGGTATTATGACTACTGCCACGGAGCCTTGAAACAGTCTGAACAGATCACCTTTGATTTCGTAGAAAACGGAGGCTAAGCGTATGTTGAAGGACCTTGTACTGAAGAACAGAAGTTATCGGGGCTATGACCCTTCCCGGAAGATTTCCAGGGAGGAACTGGAAGCTTTTGTGGATTGTGCCCGTCTGACCCC
>CACYNZ010000575.1 GCA_902775835.1 uncultured Eubacteriales bacterium
TCATGCGCTGACACAGCCTTGAATCGATGGTCAGATACAGATTATCCCCTCTGCGCGCTGTTCCGGAGAAAAAATCTCCCAGCAGTTCGCCAAAGGAAGAATGAAAGCCGTAGAGATACGCGGTCTGAAAGGATTCAACACCGTTGGCCACATTTCTCTGGGAATCTCCCAGCAGATGGACAACCGCTCTTCTCGCCTGCTCGCTGGCCTGATACACCCGGTTGCCGTTCTCATCCGTGGTCGCCAGAAGCACGCCGTTTCTGTCATAGATATCACCGGCAATGACCGATTCCTTCTGTGCACGCACACGGGGATTTTTGTTGGAAGAAAACCAGCGGTTGCCATAGGTGGCCACACTGTATCCTCCATATAAGGTCAGGATCAGAAAAAGGCCGAAAAACAGGAAAGCGAGACACTTGAACAGAATCCGCTGCCTTTTCATATCCTCCCCTCCTTACATTTCAGTCAGTCTCAGGTCCTCCTCAAGATCGTCCTCATTGAGGCTTGCCACACCCTGAATCAGCCCGGTCAGACACATATTGGAAACCAGTGACGACCCACCCGATGAGACAAACGGCATGGTGATGCCCGTCAGCGGAATCAGCTTGATCACACCACCAATAATGATAAACGTCTGAAGACCGATCATCATCGTGGCTCCCATGGCTGCAAGCCCCTGAAAGCTGTGTCTTGAGGCCATGGCAATGGTGGTTCCCCGCCAGATGACCGCCACATAAATCAGCAGCACGCAGACTCCGAAGATCAGTCCAAACTGTTCGCAGATCACTGAAAAAATAAAGTCCGTTTCATAGACCGGGATCGTTGTCGGGCTGCCCAGACCCAGGCCCACGCCCAGCAGGCTGCCGGAAGCCAGCGCCATGAGGCTCTGCACAATCTGATACCCCGCATTTTCATAATCCGACCAGGGGTTTCTCCAGATCGCGACACGCTTCTTGACATGGGCAAACATCCGGTATCCCATCACTGCCGCCCCGCCCCCGCCAAGCAGGCCGAGCAGGGTCAGCGGAAGATTGGCTGTTGATGCGAAGAAGAGCAGCAGCGTTACGCCGTAGTACAGCAGGGCTGTCCCGAGATCCTTCTGCAGCATAAGAAAGAGCAGACAGCCCACAGCGCACAGAAACCACGGAATGAACTGGCGCAGGCTCATAAACCAGGCAAGAATCAGGATCAGAAGGATCTTGACAAATTCGCTCGGCTGAATCGATACCCCATGAAAATAGATCCAGTTTTTCGCGCCGTAGGTTTCCCGTCCGATCAAAAGCGGCAGGGCAAGAAAAGCGAACGACACAGCAATCATCACAAACCCGAGATGCCGTATGGTCCTGAACGCACGCATGAAATAGATACAGATGACCATGCCGACCAGTCCGACACCGTAATAGACCACCTGGTGGTAAGCGAGGACCGGATTGGTATCATAGAGAATCAGAATGCCCAGCGCACAGAGAAAATTGGTCAATGAAAAGAGCAGGGTATCAATGTGAAAACATTTCCCCAGAATATGGGTCCCGCCCCAGATGGCGGCCGGCACACACAGTGCGAGTGCATACCCCTGCCACACCGCATTCCGGAGAGCAAGCAGCAGAAACGCTGTAAAGTAGAACAGCATGACCATGACCGTCAGCCGTCCACCCGGTTTCTTACTCATTTTCATCCTTTTCCCGGCTTCCGCCTGTTGTTTCTTCTGTATTCCCATCCTGCTCTTCATCCTTAACCAGATACATTCCTGTAAAGCGTTCCTCCTCAGTCTGGGCATCTACCCATCCATCATAGCCCGGACGTGGGACACCCTGAGAAGCAACCGGCATTCCGTATTCCTTCAGATCGTCATCAGGTTTTCTCTTCGCTCTTCTCTCCACATCCAGCCCGGCAAACAGCCGAAGCCGAAGCACACAGTCCCCGACCTGCAGGATGGAACCATGCACCATTTTCCCGTCCGCGGTATTCTTTCCGCGGTATTCCTGAAGGGCACCGTCCACAT
>CACYNZ010000576.1:0-1498 GCA_902775835.1 uncultured Eubacteriales bacterium
AATCTGCATGCCCTGGAAATTGACCGGGATATCGAGCCACACCGGGCCCGGTCTGCCCTGCGTCATGAGATGGAATGCACGTTCCAGGTGATAGCGGATGGTCTTCGGGTCTTCAATCATGACCGCATACTTGCACATCGGAGAAACAGACGAAACAATATCATACTCCTGATCCCCCACAGCACGCAGCGGCAGTCCGTCCGTGAACTGCATGGCATAGCGGGCGGTGGTGTCATAACGCACCTGTCCTGACAGCACAAACATGGGGATGGAATCCAGCCAGGCGCCGAGCACGCCGGTAATGGCGTTCGTGCCCCCGGGGCCTGTCGTCACGCAAAGCAGTGCCGGCCGGTTTTCCAGCCGCGCATAGCTCTCTGCCGCGATGGCGCATGCCTGTTCATGATGCTGATACATGCAGGAAAGACCTTCCATATGCCCCAGCGCATCATTGAGATGCATGGCACCTCCGCCCACCACCATGAAGCAGTCCCGGATTCCATGATCAACCAGATACTGTGCCACATAGTCCGACAGTCGAATACGCATCCCTTTTCCTCCCTTGCATCAGGCTTTTTTCTTTCCATCCTTCCGGGCGAAGGCCCAGAACTTGTTAAGCACAAAATTCAGAGGCACCGTGATCAGAAGACTGAGCATGGCAGACGCCCAGTACGGAACGCCCTGCCCATTGAGAAATACCTTGATGGCCGGAGAAAGCACCAGGCCTGTGACGGCATAGCTCAGCACAGTGCGCAGATAGGCCCTGAAGGACCTCCCGCTGCCTTTCTCCCCTTCAGTGGAAAACACATACCGGCTGTTCCAGTAGTAAGAGTTTGCCGTGCTGATAAAGAAGGACAGTGCCGTCACCACCACCACGCGCACGCTGTCAGGCGCCGCGGAAATCCCCAGGCGCGTCAGAAACGACACCACGGAAGTGAACTGGACATTGCGCAGCAGCACATAGTAGCAGACCATTTCTATGGCATAGGAAATCAGGGTATTGCTCACGCCCACAAGGGAAAACTTGATGAACTGCACCACATTTTTCCCTCTGCCCGCCTCCAGCCGTTTCAGAAGCTCACGCAGCCTATCCAGCATGACATCACGCCTCCGCAATCGCAGCATGCAGGGTATCCGACATATACCGGAGCATGTCGTCGGTCATGCCGGGATATACGCCGATCCAGAATGTATGCTCCATGATCCTGTCCGTGTTCGTCAGCTCACCGGCCACACGGTAGCGTCCGCTGCCGCGGATAGAATCAAAGGCCGGGTGACGGATGAGATTTCCGGAAAACAGCATCCTGGTCTGAACCCCATGGCCTTCCATATAGCGGACCACCTTTTCGCGCTTGATGCCATCGCACAGCGTGATCAGGAAGCCGAACCAGCTGGGCTCGCTGTCAGGCTCCGCCTCCGGAAGCACAATCCTGTCCCCGAGGTCTTCCAGACAGGCACGCAGACAGGCCCAGTTATGCCTTCTCCGTTCAATGAACGAAGG
>CACYNZ010000576.1:1515-3334 GCA_902775835.1 uncultured Eubacteriales bacterium
TCCGTCACTTTCAGGTTGTATCCCAGGTGGGAATACACATACTTGTGATCATAGCCCGCCGGCAGTTCCCCGAACTGTCCGTCATACCGCTTTCCGCAGAAATTATCCTGTCCGGGCGGGCAGATGCAGTCGCGTCCCCAGTCGCGGTAAGACAGAATCAGCCGGTTCAGCAGGGGATCGTTCGTATAGACAGCCCCGCCTTCGCCCATGGTCATGTGATGAGGCGGATAAAAGCTGCTGGTGCCCAGGTCGCCAAACGTACCTGTGTACTTTGTCTCCCCGTTGAGCGTGTAGCGCGTTCCAAGGGCATCGCAGTTATCCTCCACCAGCCACAGGCCGTGCGCATCACAGAACGCCTTGACCGCCCGGATATTGAACGGATTGCCCAGGGTGTGCGCAATCATGACCGCTTTTGTGCGCGGGGACAGCGCCGCTTCCAGCGCTTCCACACGGATGTTGTAGGAAGGAATGTCCACGTCCACAAAGACCGGAACGGCGCCATACTGCATGACAGGCGCCACAGTGGTAGGGAATCCGCAGGCCACTGTGATCACTTCGTCTCCCGGCAGAATCTGCCTGGCACCGAGTTCCGGAGCCGTGAGCACCATAAACGCCAGAAGATTCGCGCTGGAACCGGAGTTCACAAGATGCGCGTATTTCACGCCGAGAAACTCGGCGAAATCCTTTTCAAACTGACGGCTGAACCGCCCGGCAGTCAGCCAGAAATCCAGCATGCTGTCGCACAGCGCCTGCATTTCCTTTTCATCATACACCCGGGACGCATAGGCGATCCTGTCTCCGGGAACATAGGGCTTTTTCTGTTCCTTGAACTGATGATAATACTCGGCTACCTTTTCCCGGATTTCCCGTCTTGCTTCCTCTTCCGTCGACCAGGCCATCTTATTCTTCCCCCATCATCAGATACGATTCTATCTCACGGTCCATTTCCGCAGGAATATCCCCGCCGTCAAAGTATACGCGGGACCACTTTACAGTCTCCTCCAGTGCCCTGCGAATATCCCAGGCCGGCTTCCATCCCAGCTTCTGACGGATTTTCGAGCAGTCAAGCTTGAGGAAACCCGCTTCATGCGGCGCATTCTTTTCCGCCAGGTTTTCCCAGCGAAGCGACCCGCCCCATGCTCTCACAAACATGTCCACCAGTTCTCCCGTGGTCACGCAGCTGCTTTCATCGGGGCCTACGTTGTACCAGGACGCGACATCCGGTTCCTCACACTGACGCATGGCAATGAGCAGATATGCGGACAGGGGTTCCAGCACGTGCTGATACGGACGCGTGGAGTGCGGGTTGCGCACCTGGATCGTTCTCCCCTCGCCGGCTGCACGCACACAGTCGGGAATGATCCGGTCACGGGCGAAATCCCCTCCGCCGATCACATTGCCCGCCCGGGCCGTGGAAACCCGGGGACTGTCCGCAGCACTGAAAAAGCTGCGCACATAACTGTGCGTCACAAGCTCGGAGCAGGACTTGGAATTGGAATAGGGGTCAAATCCGTCAAGCATCTCGTCCTCGCGGTATCCCCATGCCCATTCCCTGTTCAGATATACCTTGTCCGTCGTCACATTCAGCACCGAACGCACGCCAGGCGTGCTGCGCACGCATTCAAGCAAATGAACCGTACCCATGACATTGGTTTCATAGGTATACACCGGCTGTTCATAGCTCGTCCGAACAATCGGCTGCGCAGCCAGGTGCAGCACCACTTCCGGCTGTGCTTCCCGGAACGCCTGCTTCATAGCTTCAAGGTCCCGCACATCCCCGCGGATATCACGGATCCGGCCCTCGAGGCCTGCCATGGAA
>CACYNZ010000576.1:3376-5242 GCA_902775835.1 uncultured Eubacteriales bacterium
CCCTTGAACCCGGTATGTCCTGTCACCAGCACACGCCGGCCCTGATACCAGCTCAGATCCATCATCGGTCTTACCACACCTTCCAGGGGGCCTCTCCGGTCGCCCACCATTTCTGGAGCATGTCATGCTCACGCTTGGTATCCATGCACTGCCAGAAACCGCGGTGCGGATAACTCATCAGCTGGCCTTCCGCAGCCAGGCGTTCCAGCGGCTCACGCTCAAATACCGTGCTGTCTCCGTCAATATAGCGGAATACCTCCGGTTCAAGCACCATGAACCCGGCATTGATAGGGGCACCATCCCCCGCATTCTTTTCACGGAACGAATGCACCGCATTGTCGCCTCCGATATCCAGCACGCCCTTCTGCTGCTTGAGCGTGACAGCGGTCAGGGTCGCAAGGCGCCCATGGGCGCGGTGAAACGCGATCAGCTCGCCGATGTCCACGTCGCAGACACCGTCACCATAGGTCATCAGGAATGTTTCGTCGCCCACATAAGGCTGCACCCGCTTGATTCGGCCTCCGGTCATGGTTTCAAGACCCGTGTCCACCACCGTCACCTTCCAGGGCTCCGTGTGTGCCGTATGGATGATGGTGCGCTCGCCGGGATTCTCGCGTGTAAAGTCGAATGTCACATCAGACGTATACAGGGCATAATCAGCAAACCACTGCTTGATCATCTGCTGCTTGTACCCGGCGCAGATGATGAATTCGTTGCAGCCAAAGTGGCTGTATCCTTTCATGATATGCCAGAGAATCGGCATGTTCCCGATTTCAATCATGGGTTTGGGCTTGAACTGGCTTTCCTCAGAAAAACGCGTGCCAAAACCGCCGGCCAGGATTACAACTTTCATATGCTGCTTCCTCTTTCTTTCCAGCTTTACAGGCAGATACCCGCACTGAGACAGTTTATTATACCATTCCGGCACACCCTGCGTAAATACCTGCACATCCCGAAACCGTTTTTCCAGTGAACCGAAAAAGAGCCCGTCAGCCTGCTCACGCAGACTCCGGGCTCCATGACTGCCGCTTCAGGCAGGCAGATTCCGGGTAGCAATGACATCCACGCCGGTTCCGCACACATCGGCAAGAATCACGTCCTTTTCGTGCACAGGCAGCGTGACTTCCACAGAGGAAAGTGCCTGCATGCACTGGTGGATCAGTTCCTTCGGAATGGGCGACGCGGTCTTTACGGACAGGGGCATCCGGGAATCGCGCACCTTCACCACAGCTGTCACCATACGCAGCGGTCGTGTGCATTCCTGATGCGCATAGGTTTCTCCGCGCTTGCAGGTGTTGCCGGACACCTTCACCACTTCACCGTTTTCCATGGTTACCGTCATTCTGCAGCCCATGGGACAATTAATGCATGTAATGAGTTTTTCTTCCATGCTCACTTACACTCCTTCCATGTGCACCGTGAGATCACCCTGTATGCCGCGCACCGTTTCCGGCTTCAGCTCCAGCACAGCCATCTCACCCGGCGTAAATATCATGGCCCGCTTTCTGGCAATCTCGCGTCCTGCGCTTTCCACCACGCACGCGCAGTTCCGGTATACCGCTGCCGGACGGAACATGAGACGCACGGCACCGCTGTTTTCGGATACGGAAATCACCTGGGGCACGGTTCCGCGCACGCCGGCGCCGTCCAGCACCCGGAATCGTCTGCCCTCACCGGCAGTGCGGCCCTGGATCAGGGCAGCGGCGGCATGGCCCGCCCGGAAGCTCTCTTCCGAGACATAGTCCACCAGGTCATGCACATGCAGCACATTGCCGCAGGCAAAGATGCCCGGTGCGCTTGTTTCAAACCGATCATCCACTTCTGCGCCGCTTGTGGCAGGACTCAATCCGATGCCTGCCTGGCGCG
>CACYNZ010000577.1 GCA_902775835.1 uncultured Eubacteriales bacterium
ACGGACTATTATTCCCCGGTCATGAAAATGCGCATGGGCGTGAATGTGATCATCCCCGAGAACAAGTGGGGGTATTCTCTGGCAGACCGGCCTGTTGGATACCGGTACCCTACGGTATGGCTTCTGTGCGGGGGCGGGTTTGATCATTCGGACTGGAGCCGGTATACCGCGGTGGAGCTGTTCGCGGCCCAGAAAGGCGTGGCGGTCGTCATGCCCGGGATTTCCTATGCGGCGTATATGGATACAGCGGAAGGCGATTATAAGTACTGGACCCAGATCTCCGAAGAACTGCCCGCCTATCTGCGTACCATCTTCCCGCTCTCTGAGAAGAGAGAGGATAACTTTGTCGCCGGCTTCTCCATGGGCGGGTATGGCGCCTTCAAGTTTGCCATGCAGCACCCTGATATGTTTGCTGCCTGCGGCACGTTTGCCGGCCCCATCGGCATCATACCGCGCAAGCCGATTGCACCGGATGAGAAACTGGGCCAGCCCTGCCTCCGGGACGACTTCTGTGAGGAAGCCTTCGGCACACTGTGGGCATCTTTCGGTTCAGCCGCGAAACTGCGCAATACACCGTCTGATAACCTGTATATGCTGGAAAAACACCTGAAGGCCGGTACGCAGCTGCCCAGGTTCTATATCGCCGTCGGTGCGCAGGACCCGACCGCGCCGGAAAACTATCCGGTCATGGATTATATGCATGAAATCGGACTGGAGTTCGAGGATATCCGGGACCAGGGTCACCATGACTGGGAGTACTGTAACCTCCGGGACATTTGAAATGGAGATGCAGTTAAATGGCAGTGGTTCAATGGAATGCACTGTCCACAAACCTGTTTGGCAGCTATGAAGCCCTGACCCTGTTGCCCGGTGTCGGTGTGCCGCGGACGACGGCGGACAGACTGCCGGTCCTGTACCTTCTGCACGATGATGGTGAGAATGCCATGCAGTTCCTGCGCTGTCAGGAACTGGAGACACTCTGTGAAGAAAAGCAGATGGTGATCTGCTGCCCGTGGATTTCCCATTCCCTCGGTCAGGACCTGCGCTGGGGCGGGAAGTTCGGCAAGTTTGCCGGCGAAGAGTTCCCTCTGATCTGCGGGCATATGTTTCCCGTGGATCCTGCCCGGGCCATGATCAGCGGTGTCGGCACCGGCGCGTATGCCGCATACAGCCTGGCCCGTAAGTATCCGGGCCGCTTCCGGCAGGTGATCGGGTATAACGGCAACTATGCCATGGAAGAACTGTACCGGCGCGCACAGGCAGGGGACACACAGCAGAGCCTGACCCTGCCGATGCTGGAGGCAGCCCTGGGCACGCCTGAGGCCTTCGTGGCTTCCGGCAGGAATGTGAACGCCTGGGAAAAACCGGAAGGCGCTGTGCTCGGATGCGCTGTACAGTTTGACCGGGAAAGCGAGACCCGCGCCCTGGCAGACAGATGGGGGATCCCGCTGCATACAGGTACCCTGGCGCAGGTCATTGTGTCCTGCTGCTGATAGGTTGAAAACCTGTACACTCATGAAACACGGAAACTGCTGATACATAGGGTGTTTTGGATAAGAAAGGATTTTCAACTCTTCAACCGTGAATCAATTGCGACACATAAGACATACTTATAGGAATAAACCATGCTGGTATTCATGACAGTGTGCCCAAAACCGAAGAATCCTTCCACTGAACCAGGGAAAACCATTGATGCATAAGGCTCTCCTGACAGGGGAAAAATCCTTCCACTGAACCAGGGAAAACCATTGATGCATAAGGCTCTCCTGACAGGGGAAAAATCCTTCCACTGAACCAGAGACAACCATTGATGCATAAGGCTCTCCTGACAGGGAAAAATCCTTCCACTTTTGAGCCGGTGAAAATCATTGATGCATAAGGCTCTCCTGACAGGGGGAAAATCCTTCCATTTTTGAGTCGGGACTGAATTGAAGTATAGACTTATGTGGAAAGTTGATCTGGATGGTATCCATGGCAGTGTGCCCGAAACCGAAGAATTCATCCACTGATGATTCAGGACAGAAGGAACAGTTGTTTCTCAATTCCGATCCACTGCTCCACATAGCAGAGCAATCTCCGTTTCTCAGGGACAGACGGCTACCGTTCATTCCTGAGAAACGGAGTCAGCTCCGGATTCCTACACTCAGGAGGCTGCGTGGCAACCTCCGTTTTCGTACCAGATTCATTTTGAGAAAAGGTGGACTCTGAGGCGCGGAACAGTGAATTTGAACCAACGGATTCCTGGAGTTTTCAGGGCGGAATCATATTTTCAGGCCATGAAAGGTATTGCTCAGAAACAACTTGCAGAGACGAAGTGGAAATACGATCTCTGATATCTTAGCTGACTGTCTGGTCAACTCGTGAAAAAGATGGGATACCATGAATTGAAAAGGAAGCTGCGAC
>CACYNZ010000578.1 GCA_902775835.1 uncultured Eubacteriales bacterium
CTCAAATGAGATTATACACGATTTCAGCCATGAAATCCATAGAGCGAAATCTCAGTGACAGCAGGAAAGGACCGCCAGAAAGATACCCGGCCTTCGCTGTTTTCCATCCTATGGAATCATTCAGGAGACAGTTTCCTGTCCAAAGCAGAATTCCCGGCAAAAGTTGCGTTCCAGTGATGCCTGCACCGGAACGTAACTTTACACTTCAGCTTTTTTTCCGGACAACCATTCTTTCCATTGACGTGACCCATGTTCTGTGCTAGCATTTCCACGGTCTCGAACGGAGTTCACATTTATGAACGGAGGGGTAGCTATGCCGGAATCCTGCAACCGCACACTGCAGCGCGGGCTTCAGATCCTGGAACTGCTCTCCTCGGTCAAGCGTGGCATGGAACTCCACGAAATCGCAAAGCAGATGGAACTTCCCAAATCCACAGCCCACAATCTTGTGCACACCCTGGTATCCTGCGGATACATCATGTCCGACAGCCACGGCAGGTTTCAGCTGACGCCGAAGACCTATGAGATCGGGGCCGCCGGCATGCAGGACATGGATATCGGGCACGCGCTGCGCCGGTGCATGCGCCACGCATTCACTGAGTGCAACGAAACCATGCATCTGGGTGTTCTGTCCGGACCGGACGTGGTCTACATCGACAAGATTGAGAGCACCCAGTCCATCCGCATGACCAGCCGCATCGGGTCCAGGCTTCCGCTGTATGCAACGGCCATGGGCAAGGCCTTTCTGGCCGCCATGCCTGACGCGGATATCCGGAAGCTGTGAGCTGCTCACCCAGATCAGGCGCATCCGGGAAGCGGGATATGCCTGGGAAGACCAGGAGAACGCGGAAAACGTGTCCTGCGTGGCCGTGTCCATTCTGGACCGGGATCTGCATCCCGCCTATGCCCTGAGCTTTTCCGTCCCTGCCTTCCGCATGAGCGAGGAAAAGCGGCAGACCTGCGTGAAGCTTCTCATGCAGGCCCGGGAACATATGGAGCGCATTCTCCATACCCTCTGATTTCGCCTGATATTTTCAGGCAACCACTACTGTCTCCAGGCGGACAAGGCCGCATGGAAATATATGAACTGTCACAGGAAAGGAAGATTGCCCATGGATATTCTTGATCAGCTGTCCCTTGCCGGTCTTGTACCTGTCATCAAGGTGGACGACGCTGCTGACGCAGTGCCGCTGTGCCGCGCCCTGTCCGAAGGCGGACTGCCCGTTGCCGAGATCACCTTCCGCACCGCTGCCGCTGAGGAAGCCATCCGCCGCGTGCATGAAGAGCTCCCCAACGTCATTCTCTGTGCCGGTACCGTTCTGACGACCGACCAGGTGGACCGCGCGGTTGCCGCCGGCGCCGCCGCCATCGTCTCCCCCGGACTGAATCCTGAAGTGGTCAAGTACTGCATTGCCAAGGGCGTGCCTGTATGCCCCGGCATTTCCTCTCCTTCCAATATCGAAACCGCCCTGTCCCTGGGGCTGAAGACCGTCAAGGTGTTCCCCGCGGAAGCCATCGGCGGACTGAAGCTCATCAAGTCCATGGCCGCTCCCTATGTGGACATGCAGTTCATGCCCACCGGCGGCATCAACGAGAACAACATGCTGGACTATCTGGCCTTCGACAGGATCCGCTGCTGCGGCGGCAGCTGGATGGTGCCCGGTGACGCGGTCAAGAACAAGGACTGGCAGAAGATCACCGACCTCACCCGCTCCGCTGTCACCAAGATGCTGGGCTTCGAGCTGCGCCACATCGGCATCAACTGCGAAAACAGCGAGGAAGCCATGAACGAAGCCAGGAAGCTGTGCTGCCTATTCGGCCTGGCCCTCAAGGACGGCAACTCCTCCACCTTCGCCGGCACCGAATTCGAGCTCATGAAGTCTGTGGGCCGCGGCAGGAACGGCCACATCTGCATCGCCACCAATTCCGTGGCCCGCGCCAAGTGGCATCTGGAACAGCGCGGCTTCACCTTCGATGAAAGCACCGCCAAGTACAAGGGCACCAAGCTCAACGTCATCTACCTGCAGGATGAGATCGGCGGCTTCGCCTTCCATCTGATCCAGAAGTAAGACATATAC
>CACYNZ010000579.1:0-1302 GCA_902775835.1 uncultured Eubacteriales bacterium
CCTTCAAAAAATCCCTGATCGCCCTGTACGAGCAGATCACCGGAGAAAAGGCATAAAGGAGGCTGAGCACATTGGTTTTTACGCATATTGAACGCGACCGGTACGCTGATTCGCTGGAAATCCTGTTCGCTGCTTCGGTACTGAATGATCAGCCGGGCGTTTCCCAGGGCTATATCGGTATGGCGGGGGACAGCTTCCGTGAAACTCTGCGGGAATCGGGCATCGATGATGTCGTACTGGGCAGCGCTTCGGCTTCCGATCTGGTGCTGCTGGCCGAAGCGGA
Organism: uncultured Eubacteriales bacterium; assembly: GCA_902775835.1. The sequence goes on from CACYNZ010000579.1 coordinate 284, forward strand.
AAATGAAACAGCCTTTCAGTCCGCCATTCAGGAAACCCTGAAGGCCATGACACCGGCGACCAGCGCAAACAAAGAAAAGAGTTTCCTGTCGCTTTCCGCTGCGGTGCAGGCGCATCCGGAAATTAACCTGTGCCATATTGCCGTGCCCGGTGAATACGCGCTGAGCGAAGTGAAAAAGGCACTGAACATGGGGCTGCACTGCTGTGTTTTCTCCAACAATGTTCCGCTGAGTGATGAACGGGAAATGAAACTGCTGGCCCGGGAAAAGGGCCTGCTCTGCATGGGCCCGGACTGTGGTGTGGCGAACATCAACGGTGCGGCGCTGGTGCTCTCCTCCATTACCAATCGTGGGCCTTTCGGAATCGTCGGCGCGTCCGGCTGCGGCATCCAGCATGTGGGTGCCATCCTGCATGAAGCGGGGAGCGGTGCGACGCAGATCATCGGCACTGGCGGCAATGACCTCAAGGATCAGGTGGGCGGTCTGATGATGGAAATGGGCATTGCTGCTCTGGAAGCAGACGAGGATGTTCAGTACATCGCCATCGTGTCGCGTAAGCCCGGTGATGCGGTGCTCAAAAAACTGCTATCCTGGATCAGCGCATGCAAAAAGCCAGTGGTGGCCCTGCTCATGGGTTGTGACCAGGAAACAGTGGAAGCCACCGGAGCCATCTGGGCCGAGAACCTGGACGATTGCGGTCAGAAGTGCCTGCAGCTGATCGGTAAGGAGTATCCGCTGCCGGCTCTGGCGGATCTGGAGCCTCTGGCGGAGGAGACAGCGAAAAGACTGGCGCCCGGGCAGAAGTATCTCACCGCTCTGTACAGTGGCGGTACCTACATGGACGAGGCCATGCGTACCGCAGTGCCTCTGGTGGGCCCGGTGTATTCCAACAGCCCCACGAAACCTGAATGGATGATCAAACCAGGGCAGATCGGCCATGAGAACACATTCATGGATTACGGTGAGGAAGAGTTCACCGTGGGTCGTGCTCATCCCATCATTGACCTGAGTGTGCGTAAAA
>CACYNZ010000579.1:1376-2485 GCA_902775835.1 uncultured Eubacteriales bacterium
CCATGCTGGAAGAGATCCGGCCCCTGCAGCAGAAGGCACGGGCAGAAGGGCGCGAGCTGATCTTTGTCTGTTCCGTACTGGGTACCGATGCTGACCTGCAGAACGTCACCCTGCAGCGGCAGAAGCTCCAGGATGCCGGAGTACTCGTGTGCAAAACCAATGCCCGTGCAGCCATGCTGGCCGGGCTGATCATACAGAAGAAACAGGAGATGGATCGGCAATGAATACAGACAAGATCATGGAACTGTTTCACGGAAGCATGACGGTAGTGAACATCGGACCCAAGCTGTTCGCCACAGCACTGCTGGAGCAGAACTGCCCCACTGTACAGGTGGACTGGCAGCCCGTGGCGGGCGGTGACGAACAGATGCGGAAGATCCTGGCCCTGCTGGGCGGCCTGGACTGAGGTGACAGCATGAAGATACTGATTTGCAATGCGGGTTCTACATCGCTCAAGTTCAAACTGTTTGATATGCCTGCCGAAACGGTCGAGGTGATCTGCGGTATCGAGCGCGTAGGCGCGGATCATGACTCACTGTTTACATACAGGAACCTGCTTACCGGAGCGGTCATCAGGCAGGAGAAGATCGATATTCCGGATTACCGTCAGGGGATTGAACTGTTCCTCAATTATCTGACGAAGGGTACCGCAGCGGTGCTCAACGATGTGCGGCAGATCGAGCGTGTGGGTTTCAAGGTGACACTGAGCAAAAACCATCATGGTGTCTTTGAACTGACGGACGAAGTGCTGCAGGGTATGGAAGACTGGATCTCGCTTGCGCCTGTGCATAACCGGGCGTATCTCAACGCAGTAGATGTACTGCGTGCGCTCCTGCCCGATGCGAAGTTTGTCGGAGCTTTTGAAACCGCCTTCCACCGGACGATCCCGCTGGAGCGCCGGCTGTTCGGTGTACCGTACGAATGGTATGAAAAGTACGGTGTGGAGCGCCTGGGCTATCACAGCGCATCCCATGGATACATTGCGGACGTGCTGAATCAGGAAGGCCATGAATATGATGCGATCTCCTGTCACCTGGGCGGCAGTTGCTCGGTTTGTGCGATTCATAACGGTGAGAGCGTAGATACCAGTTTCGGTATGAGTCTGGAAT
>CACYNZ010000580.1 GCA_902775835.1 uncultured Eubacteriales bacterium
TTTCTGGTTTATCAGTGCAAGATCCTGGCAAAGGAAAAAGAGAAAAAAGCAATTGAACGGGAAAATATGAAAAGAATTAAGCAGAAGATCAGACAGCTCCGCGATGGAGCAGGGGAGGAACAAAGTGTCAAGGAATAACGACTTCAGAGGATACCGGGAGGATGAGGAGCTTTACGTCTATGATCAAAGCTGTCAGAACTGCCGGTATTACTGTGATTGGGATGATAAAGAGCATAACGGCTGCAAGTTTTTTAGCCGCGAGGATTATGAACAGTATCCCAGAAGCAACTGGTGCTGTGACTGGAGAGGACGGCGAAGTGTCCGGGGCAGCCAAGGCTGCAGAGGGAGCCGCCGGTGAGAGAATACGTCGTCGAAAATGAATTTGTAAAGGCTGTCCGGGCAGCGGGTGGCGTTGCCTATAAGCTGACGAGCCAGACGGCCAATGGTCTGCCTGATCGATTGGTGCTGTTCTTCCCGGCTAAGACCGTGTTTGTGGAACTGAAAGCACCGGGGAAAATGCTGCGTCCATTGCAGCGGAAGCGCCGGTATCAGCTGATGAAGCTGGGCTTTCCAGTACTTTGTATTGACCGGCTGTCGCAGATCAAACCCTGTATCCAGGCTATCCTGGATTGGGTGCCGGGTACGCCATTCCCGGACGGGATCGGAGCAGAGATCCCGGAGCTGGAGATGGCATCCTTACCACATGATCAGGGGCATCTCGATGACCTGGATGATTATGGAGAGACCTATGAGACAGAAGACCCGTCCGTGCTGGCGGGATTTTTTTGTTTAGAGGGAGAGCCTGCAGAGGATGAATACCAGGATCAGAATGGAAAGCGAGGTGATGCCGAATGAAGTTCATGCCACATGATTATCAGAAATACTGTATCGACTACATCAAGCAGCATACAGTTTCAGCTCTGTTCCTTGACATGGGCTTGGGTTAGGTAAGACGGCGATTACCTTAACAGCACTCCGGGATCTGATGCTGGATGATCTTACCATCACAAAAGTCCTCGTGATTGCNNCTGAAAGAGCTGGACGTCTCTGTCATCGTCGGGGATCTGAAGGCAAGGAAGGCGGCAGTCAGCACAAATGCCCTGATCTATATTGTTAACCGAGAGAACGTGAAGTGGCTGATTGATTACTACGAAAAGAACGGCCTGAAATGGGACTATGACTGCGTCGTGATCGATGAGCTCAGCAGCTTTAAGAATTATCAGTCACAGCGATTCAAGTACCTCCGAAAGGTACGTCCATTTGTGAAGCGCTGGATCGGACTGACAGGTACACCAACATCGAACGGTCTGATGGATCTGTGGGCAGAGATCGGCATTCTGGACGGCGGAGAGCGGCTGGGCCGCTTCATTGGCCGCTTCCGGGATGCCTATTTCAAACCGGGGTCTATGAATCCGGCGACTGGCGTCGTCTTTTCGTATATCCCGCGACCGGGAGCGGAGCAGCAGATCTATGAGCGGATATCCGACATCACGATCAGCATGAAGGCAATTGATCACTTGCAGATGCCGGAATGTCTGTATGTGAATCATGAGGTTGAAATGGATGCTCAGGAACGGAAGCTGTACGACCAGCTGAAGAAAGATCTGATTATCCCGCTTGAGGATGGCGACATCGATGCGGCCAATGCGGCATCCCTGTCAAATAAGTTGCTCCAGATGAGCAATGGCGCTGTATATGACGAGAACAAGGAAACCAGAGTGATTCACAGCAGGAAATTGGAAATGCTGGAGGATCTGATTGAGGCAGCCAATGGCCAGCCGGTCCTCATAGCATACTGGTTTAAGCATGACCGCGCCCGCATTGCAGAGCATCTGACTGCAGCGGGATACAGCCCACGAGATATGCGCTCATCGGAGGACATCGCGGACTGGAATGCAGGAAAGATTTCGGTTGCCTTGATCCACCCCGCGTCTGCAGGCCATGGGCTAAACATCCAGGAAGGCGGCCATATCCTGATCTGGTTTGGGCTGACTTGGAGTCT